>PWUB01000354.1 GCA_003563755.1 Clostridia bacterium | reverse complement strand
TCCGATCACGGGATACTTCTCCTGCAGCGCCTCCAGCCCTTCGCGGAGACGCTCACCCATGGTGGCACTGTTGGCCAAAAGATCCTCCCGCTCAATGACATCCAGAGTGGCTGATGCGGCGACGGAACTCACGGGATTGCCGCCGAAGGTGGAAATGGTCTTACCGCTCCACGCTTCGGCTAACTCAGGCACCGCGACGGTGGCAGCCACGGGTGCACCGTTGCCCAACCCCTTGGCACAGGTGATGACATCAGGCCGTACGCCCCAGTGTTCAATGCCGAACCACCTGTCTCCGGTGCGTCCGAAGCCGGTCTGGACCTCATCACATATGAACACCCCGCCGTATTCCCTGATGATTCCTGCCACCTCACGGAAATACTCCGGTGGCGGCGTTATGAATCCCCCCACTCCCTGGATGGGCTCCGCGATGAATGCCGCGACCCTGCCGGAGGTGGTGGTCTGAATGAGCTCCTCAACGTCGCGTGCGCACTCGAGATCGCACGCAGGGTACTCCCTGCCGAAAGCGCAGCGGTAGCAGTAGGGACTGTGGGCGTGTTTTATCCCCGCCACGTGCGTTCCCCCGATTCGCCAGCTCCGCTGGGCCGTCAGCGACATGGCAAGCATGGAGCGCCCGCTGTACGAATGGCGGAGAGCTATGACCTCCTGCGCCCCGGTGTACATCTGCGCGGCCAGCACCGCGGTCTCATCGGCCTCGGTGCCGCTGTTGGTGAAGAAGGTACGACAAAGCCGCCCCGGAGCAAGGCATGCGAGTCTCTGGGCCAAAAGCACCTGCGGCTCGGTAACGTACAGGGTCGACGTATGGACCAGCTGCCGCACCTGTTCGCAGATCTGCCCGGTTACATGGGGGTGACAGTGGCCCACACTGACGGTGAGGATTCCACCGAAAAAGTCGAGGTATGCGTCGTCCTGGCTGTCGAAAACGTACATTCCCTCCCCGCGCCGGAGGACCAGCGGTTCCTCGTAGTAGGTTGACACTGAGGGAAATAGATACTCACCCTGTCCTCGCAGCACGTCTTCATCTGAAGCCATGGGGATCCCCTTTCCTTGCTCCATCAAGTCAAAGCCGCCAGTTGCAGTCTCTCGCAGGTCTCAGTTGTGGGCAGACCCTCCTCGGTCCAGCCACGGATCCGGTAGTACTCGCTGAGCATCCTGTCGAGGTGCGGCAGTACACCCTCCGCTCCTCCCGAAGGTCTCGGGTGGGTGAGCAGACGGGGAGGCAGGGTGTCATCCTTTCTGCTAACACCCAGACGGGCGTTCACGAGCCGCTTAAGATTGAATATCCTCTCCCCCGTTGTCATCAGCTCCTCAGGGGTCACCCCTCGACCGATGACAGCGGACACCCACCGTGCCACCTCAGACGGTCCGATGCCGCCCCGGAGCAGGAACTTGCACAACCCGAGGGCATTGAAGGTGCCGAGGTAGTTCTGCATTACGACGGTCAGCTCGGCTTTTCCCTCGGTAGCAGTGCGGTCCCAGCGGTCGGAGAGTCCGATGCTGCTTCCGGAAAAGGATCCTCCCTCCACGAAATACGTGAGCCCTTCGAGGTGACAACCTCCGCGAACCGCGGTGGCATAGTTTACCGCCATGCTGGTGAAGGCTCGCGGATCATGGTAGGCAACGTCGAGTCCCTTGCAGTCCACCACGTACTCCGGTGCCGTACCCCCGATCTGCTCCGCTGCTGCCCTTGTGCCCAGCGCCAGCGTCTCTCCCAGGCCGCGCCGGTATGCTATATCTTCCAGGAGATTCAGTATGATACGGCCGTCTCCCCACGGTACGGACTCCCTGATGAGTCTCTTCTCCGAGCACTCCATGGCGAAGGCGAGGGCGGCCCCGGTCGTGATAGTGTCCAGTCCGAGCCGGTTGGCCAGGTCGTTCGCAGCCACCAGGACCTCCGCATCGTCATTGAGTACCATGGATCCGAAGGCGGCGCACGTCTCGTATTCAGGCCCGCTGGACACCGTACCCCGGTGGGGGCCCATCGGTACCCGCAGGTCTTTGCCGCAGCGGATCGGGCACCCGTAACAGGCGTAGTGGCGCGACAGCATGTCGCGGACGAGGCGCTGGCCGCATGTGGCCGCGGCGCCCTGGTGCCAGCTGCCAGCTCGCCAGTTTTTGATCGGAAGGTCCCCCGAATGCTCTACGGATTGGACTCCGCCTGCGGTGCCGTAGTCCCTAAGCAGCTGGGTGCCCTCCCGAATCGCAGGCAGCAGTTCGGCGGTGACCTTCCTGATTTCCTCCGGATCAGCGACCTCGGGCCGGACGTCACCGGTGACCACCACCGCCTTGAGGTTCTTGGATCCCATCACCGCTCCCATGCCCGTTCGACCAGCGGCCCTGGCGTCTGTACCGCCGATGATCACCGCGGCAAAGGGAACCAGGTTCTCACCCGCAGGACCGATGCAGGCCACCTCCGCGCTTTCGTGCGTCTCAGAACGGAGGGCGTCCGTGGTATCGTGGGTGTCCAGGCCCCACAGCTCGGAGGCAGAACATATCTCGGCACCGTCCGGTCGGACGTAAAGGTAGACTGGCTCCTCGGCTCTGCCCTCGATGATGAGACCCCCGTAGCCGGAACCGCGGAGCCGGCGGGGCCAGAAGCCTCCGACGGTGGATTCGCTGAACAGGCCGGTCAGGGGTGAGCGGGCGACCACCGACCCCTTGCAGGCAGTGGGCACCGCCGTACCGGTGAGCAGACCGGCAACAAACATAAGCTTTGCCTCGGGATCAAGGGCACCTACACTCACGGGCTGTCCGGCGATCAGCCGAAAAGCCAGCCCGCTTCCTCCCCAGAAGGTGTCGGTGTACTCGGATGGCGCCTGGATACTCCCAATGTGGCGCTGGGCAAGGTCGACCCTCAACAGGGGAAACTCTTCGCTCATGTTTATACCTCCCGATGTCGCATGCACTGGGCGTCTGTGGCTGGAATCAACCTTCTGCAGGGCTCGCCGATATCCTGCAGGAAGTCTGGGTGCAACTGACGAGGGACTCGGGGTCTTTGGGAGAATACAGAACAGGAGTACACCCACAGGGAGGGATGATTTTGAGAGCGATTTTGCTCAACGGCAGCCCCAGGGAAGATGGCAACACTCGATACCTTCTTGAGGCCCTGCTTTCCAGGCTTCAGGAGAGAGGAGTCAAGACCCGTCTCGTGGACGTCTACTCTGTCCTGAGTGACCTCGATGTTCCTTTCTGTACGGCGTGTGCCTCGGTGTGCACGGGCACATGCTACGAAGGCACCGGGCTGGAGTCTTTGTTTTCGGAGATGGAGGGTGTGGATATCCTGGTGGCGGGATCACCGGTCTATTTCGGCACGGTCAGCGCTCCTCTCAAGAGTCTTTGGGACATGACCCGTCGGCTCCGGAGCTTGGAAGGGCTGATGTACACGGTGGGGGCGGCGATCGCGGTGGGAGGGGGACGGTTCGGCGGACAGGAGACGACCCTTCGGGCGGTTCATGACATGATGTTCATCCAGGGTATGGTCGTGGTCGGTGACTCGGCTCCTGGCAGTGTGGGTCACCAGGGTGTCTGTGCAGCTGCACCCGCTGAGGATGACCCGGGAGTGCAACAGCGCCTCGATGCGCTCGCCGGGGGTCTGACAGCGGTGGCAGGTGCAACCCGCACACTCAGAGCAGGTAGGGATCAGGACGAATAGGGATCGCATTGAGCGGTCAGCCATTCTGGACAGAAGGCATCCGGCAGGGAAGGCTGATCGGGTAGGAGGCGGGGTCACCCCCGCCGTCCCCCCACACCACCGGACATGCGGGTCCGCATCCGGCGGTTCATGTACGTTGACGAAGTAGCAGGTAACGGTCAGTCAGGAACATCAGGTCCTGTTTGCGCCAGTAGTCGAGGTCGAGAATGGGGTTGAGCGGGGCTCCTGCCATGAACCAGGGGCCTCGCCGGCTGTTAGCCGTAAGGTGGATCTTCCAGTCAGGGACTCCGAGGTCCCGCAGCTTTCGCCACCGGGTGCGAACCCGCTTCCACTGTACCCAGACACAGGCACGCAACCGGCGTCTCAACCACTGGTCCAGATCCCTCAGGAGACCCTTCATGTCGGCGATGGAGAAGTATGCAAGCCATCCGCAGTTGTACTCGTTCAGCCTGCGTATCCTCTCCCTCAGGCTCACCCCCCAGCTGCGGGAAGTGAGCTTCCTCAAGCGCTCTTTCAGACGCACAAAGCTCGAGGGTGCCACCCGTATCCTCCAGCCCCGAGGACTTCGGTAGAAGCTCAAACCCAGAAACTTCGACCTCGAAGCGGGCCGTACTCCGCTCTTGTCCTCGTTAACCCTCAACCGCAGCTTCTTGCCCAGCCACTCCTTCAGGCTCCCCAAGAC
>PWUB01000055.1 GCA_003563755.1 Clostridia bacterium | reverse complement strand
TCTGCCACGCGTTCGAGGTTGGACAGGATGTCGAGAAACACCACGCCTGACTCGGGGTAGCACCTGCCGCTGTTGAGGCGTGCTATGTGGCGGTTGCGCAGGAGTTCCTCCGTCTCGTCGACCTCCTCCTCTGCAACCACGATGGCCTCGGCCAGGGCCCGGTTCTCAACATCCTCAAGGAGGTTTCTGGCCATCTCCAGGATGTACTTGATCTTTCCGTAGATCTCCCTGGTATCAACGTAAGCCTGGTCCGAGAACGGCAGCCGGTTGTTGTACTTCTCCTCGGCGAGTTCTGCGATGTTCTCAGCGTGGTCCCCCACCCGCTCCACATCGTTGGTGATGTTCATGAGAGTTGTTAGCTCCACGGACATCCTCCTGGTCAGATCTGGACGGGACACGCGCACGAGGTAACGGGTGATGGCCTTTTCAAGATCGTTGACCACCTCCTCCTTTTCGAAGGCGCTCTGGATCTTGCCCACGTTGCCCGTCAGGAAGGCCTCCATGGCGTCATCGACGATCTCCGTGGCGATGGCGGACATGCGCACCAGTTCGCGTCGCACCTGGATCATCGCCATCTCGGGAGCATCCAGGAGGCTGTCGGACAAAAACTGCGGACCGTGCCTCAGCTGTACCACCTCGCCGGGGATGATGCTGGTCACCAGGCGGGCGAGGAGGTATATGAAGGGCAGCTGTACCAGGGTATTAAGGGTGTTGAAGAAGGTGTGCGCGTTGGCGATCTGGCGCATGGGTTCGGGGGATATCCCCTCCAGGAACGAGACAAAGGGTGGCATGACTAAGAAGAATATCACCGCACCCACCAGGTTGAAGATGGTGTGGCTCACGGCAGCCCGCCGCGCGGTTATGGAGGTTCCCAGGCTCGCCAGCAGAGCGGTTATCGTGGTACCAATGTTATCACCGATGAGAATCGGCAGCGAAAGTCGTAGACAGATGACGCCCTGCTGTGCAAAGCCCTGCAGGATTCCGATGGTTCCGGAGCTGGACTGCAGGACAGCCGTCATACCCACCCCCACGAGCATGCCCCAGATTGGATGATCGGCCATCATGAGCATCAGGTTCTGAAACGCGTGCTGATAGCGCAGGGGCGCCACCGCATCCTGCATGAAGGACATACCCAGAAACAGGGTGCCGAAACCTACCAGGCAGCCACCCACGTTGCGGGGCACCCTCCTCCGGGAGAACAGGATGATGAACGATCCGATTCCGATGACCGGCAGACTGATGTCCGAGAGGTTGAACGCGATGAGCTGGGCGGTGAAGGAGGTACCGATGTTGGCACCCATGATCACACCGATGGCCTGGGGAAGGGTCATCAGTCCGGCGTTAACCAGTCCGACGACCATCACGGTGGGGGCGCTGGAAGACTGCACTCCCGCGGTGACCACTGCTCCCGTCAGCACGGCCAGAAGCGGGTTGGAGGTGAGTTTGCCCAAAAGCGAGCGCAGCCTGGGTCCAGCCGCTTCCTGTAAGCTCCTGCTCATGAAACGAATGCCGAAGAGAAACATGCCGAGCCCACCGAAGAAGCCGATCAGCATTTGGGGGTCGATGTCCATGTTCCTCCCCTTTCAGGCGCTGCTGGGCGCTCACCCCGTCGGCGTTCGCAGTTCGTAAGGGGAAAGCCAGGGGTCAAACCCAATGCTCCCACTATGTACAATAACACTTGGGTGGGCATCAGATGAAGCTCCTTCACCCCGTTGTGTTCCGAGAAAGAACCGGCAGAAGGTGATGGGTCCGCGGCCGCGAAAGCACTTAGTGGTGACGCTGGCAGCAGAGACCACGGGAAGGGGATGACCCCGCATGTACGATATCGTGTTTCGCAGGGTGCAGGTGGCGGACGGCACGGGTAAGCCCCGCTTCGAGTCCGATGTGGCAGTGAAGGGTGATACCATCGCTCGGGTGGGAGAGGACCTGCCGGGTGGAGCTCATCGCATCGTCGAGGGCGACGGTAGAACACTGACCCCGGGCTTCATAGACATTCATACTCACAGCGACTTCAACCTCCTGGTGGACCACCGGGCTGAAAGCAAGGTGCGCCAGGGCGTGACAACCGAGGTGGTGGGCAACTGCGGCGGTGGGGCGGCCCCCGTCTCAGAGAGCGGGCTCGGTGTCGCCCGAGAGCAGCTGGAGAGGCTGGGCGTGGGCGGCGATATCTCGTGGCGCACCATGGGAGAATACCTCGACACCCTCTCTGGTCGGGGCATCAGCATCAATGCCCTGGCCCTCGTTGGCCACGGAGCGATCCGATCGGTCGTGATGGGCTACGATGCCCGCCGCCCGAGGGCTGACGAGCTCGCGTCGATGGGTGAGCATCTGCGGGAGGCCATGGATGCAGGAGCGTTCGGCATGTCCACGGGTATTTACTATGCTCCCGGCAGCTACGCCGAGATCGATGAGCTGGTCGAGATGTGCCGGATCGTCGCCGAATACGGCGGGATCCATTCAACCCACATCCGCGACGAATCCAACTACAACATAGGACTGATGGCCGCCCTCGACGAGGTTCTAGAGATCACGAGGCAGAGCGGTGCCTCCCTGCAGATCTCTCACCTCAAGGCCCTCGGACCCGCTGTGTGGGGCCAGGCACCGGCCATCCTGGAGAAGATCGAGGCGGCCAGGGACGCCGGCCTTGACGTTACTGCCGATCAGTACCCCTACGCCGCCTCAGGGTCCAGCATCACGGGCGCTCTCATTCCCCGCTGGGCCCAGGAGGGAGGACGCTCCGCGCTCCTGGGGCGAATCGACGATGCAACCCAGAGGGACAGGCTCCTGGAGGAAGTCAACGAAAACATCGCCCGGAGGGGAGGCCCTGACCGGATGATGATAGCTCTCTATCATCCCGACCGCGATCTCGAGGGCCTGACCCTCGAACAGGCCGCGGTGAGGCGGGGTCTTGACCCGGCCCGGGCAGCCCTGGAGCTTCTGCACAAAGCCAACGCCTCCTTCGTGTCCTTCGTCATGCAGGAGGAGGACGTCAAGACCATCATGCAGACCGAGTGGGTGATGGTGGGCTCAGACGGGCGGGCGGTGGCCACGGATGGTCCGCTGTCGGCGGGACACCCGCACCCCCGCTATTACGGAACCTTCCCCCGCCTCCTCGGCCACTACAGCCGCGACCAGGAGCTCTTCATCTTCGAGGAGGCGGTCCGCAAGATGACCTCTCTGCCAGCGGACCGGCTCGGCCTCGGCGACCGCGGGCGGATACAGGTGGGCAAAAAGGCCGACCTGGTGCTGTTGAGACCCGCCGATGTCAGTGACCTGGCCACCTTCGAGGAGCCAAAGAAATACCCGGCGGGTATCGACGCAGTCGTGGTGAACGGCTCTTTCGTGATCGATGCAAACACTCATACGGGTACCAGGGCCGGGGAGGTCCTGCGGCGCTGAGCATCCCCCTGGGAGGCGTCGGGACGTGCCTGCGTCCCGACGCCTCGGGAAACCCTTCAACGCCAGTTGTTGCCCACCGGATACGTGTCTGCAGGAATGTGATAGAAGTCCAGAACCCCCAGATCGGCGGGGCCCATACCGGGAGCGTCCACCTCTATGATGGCCCCGGCTGCGTCATCATAATAGGCACGGAAGTGCACCCTCGACCTCACGACCAGGATTCCCAGGGAATCCGGATCGAGCCCGAAGGCGCAGAAGCCCTCCGCATCCCTCACCTGGTGATTGATGCTGGTCAGCACCACGTACCTGTCTCTACCCATGTCCACCACGGCCGACGGGCCGCAGGGCACGTCGCCGCCGGTGCCCATCGGGCCGGTGAGGATGTAAGTCATATCCTCGCAGACGAATTCCACCCTGCCGGTGATCTCCAGCGGCTCACCCGAGGCCTGGCCCCATCCTCCCATGGTCAGGGTGATCTGTGCACCGACGCCGGCCTTGAGGCACGCGCGGACTGCCTCGGGATCGTGCATGCTCGAGAGCGCGAAACCTTCGGCGTCCTGCCGCAGCAGCTCCCGCAGTACGTGGGTACTGTCTCCGGTCCGGTCCGAACCGTCGGCGAGCACCACGGGCGAAACCCCGCCCGCCACGAGTTTCACGGCCTCACTCACGGCCTCCCCGGGACCGGCGATGGGCTTTCTCGCTAGTTCCTCGCGCCGCTCCCACATGTACATGGAAATGTCCCGCGCCACGGCCTCCGCCAGGGCCTTATCGCCGTCGGTGACAACGATCACCGAGGCCCCCACGTCGGGCACATCGGCGTATCCGAAACCGGCAGCAATCGAGGTGTAGTATATGGCAGGCTCTCTCTGCTCCCATTCGTCAGCGCGGAGCCGGAAGTCCTTCATGGGCGATACCAGGGTCCCCTGGAACACGCTCGGGGACATGATGCCGGGTTTTG
>PWUB01000143.1 GCA_003563755.1 Clostridia bacterium | reverse complement strand
CCAGGATGCTGCCCCCGAGTCACGATTTCCCTGCTCACCGTAAGGTGGTCATCATCGAGGGGTCTGGGTTTCGTGCCCGCCGTCTCCCGGGGTACTGCCCGGGGATCCTCGAAAGCATGAACCCGGCTCTCCTGCAGGTCCCACCAGTGGATACCACTCTCACACTGTGTGCTGTATTGCTAACAAATATATTAGCGCATTATTAGCATCAAGAGAAGTGCCATGTAACGATGATAACGGCATTGAAGGTAATGGCGTTACCGGACATCCTGCTCGGCTGCCCTGGACGGATCTGGTGCCGTGGCTCCGGCTCCGCAGGAATCGACCTGTTCTGTGCAGAATCGACTGAGTGTCCGCATGTGTGCAGGACACACGGCGGGCGCCCACATGGAGACGGCAGGACGGGCCTTCGGGCACTAAGGGGAGGGGGAGTGCTGGTATGAAGCGGCTGCCCGTGAATATCGATGAGATCGCGATGGCCATGGAGAACGCCGGGTGGGATTACGAGTATTATCTTGACTGCCAGACCGGGGATGTCATCATGGTGGATCCGGAGCTCACCGGGCTGGATGACCTCGATGAGGATGAACTGGAGGCATTTACACAGAAGCTCCCCGAATGGCAGAGGGAGCACGTTCCCGAGGTGCTGAGCATCTACGGTTCAGAAGAGGGACGGTATCGCAGCGTGCCCTCGATGGGGTCCGGCGAACCCTACCGGGACATGGTGGAGTTCGCCGGGACGGTCGAGGACGATAATCTCCGGGAACTCCTGTTCGTGGCCCTCGACGGGCGGGGTGCCTTCGGACGCTTCAAGCGTGTCTTGGGGGGCCATCCCCGTGAGCGTGAGCGCTGGTTTGAATTCAGGGACGAACGCATGTATAGTCGGGTCCTCGACTGGCTCTGTGACCTGGGGATCGAGCCCGTTGATGGCCCGCCCGCGGATCGGTGACGGTGTCCTCAGGGAACGCAAAGGAGACGGAGGGGTGCTGAATGCAGGACTATACGGACGAACAGGCAGCCGAAGCCCTCAGCCTGATGGAGGAGGGCATGGACCTGATGAGTGCCGGGGAGTTCGATGAGGCGGAAAGGATCCTCCGGCGGGCCGTCGATGTGTGTGCGATCCCCCGCGTCATGAACAACCTGGCCGCGCTCTACGTGCACAGGGGTGAGCACGAGGAGGCCCTGGCGGTGTTGGAGCCGAACCTCCTTTCCGGTGAGCCCAGTCCCTATGCCCATGCAACGGCCGCCAGGTGTCACATCGCCCTGGGGAGGCCGGACGAGGCTGCCGCCGAGGCCGAGAGAGCAGTACAGGATTTCCAGGCAGGTAGGCCCACGGGAATTGGCTGGATGTTCAGGTCCGAGGAAGCAGGGTGGTACGAGTACGTGGTGCCCGTCTTCAGATCCCTCGGGGATCTCGGCGAGCACCGGCGCATCTGGCAGCTCTACCAACAGTGGCAGACGGGCATCGATGAGCCTGCCGCCCACTACTACGCGGGTATCGCGGCCTTCAACCTCGGGCGCTTTCGCCAGGCAGAGAGGGCCTGGCGAAGGGTGAAGGACAAGGATTGGAGATTTCTCGAGGGTTTCAGCTTCATGGCAGAGCTCTGCAGGACCGACGGACTGCCCGGACTCGTCCTGGACTACAGGATGCCCACCATGGACATGGATGACATTCCGGATACTGATGCCGCCGACGGAGAGGACAGCAGGCGGATCGTGGCATGGTTGATGGATCATCCCGCCAATCTGATGCTTCACCTGGGTTTCGTGTTGTCCGGTCATGATGTATCCGGGGGCGATATCCTCCTTAAGGCCCTCGTCCACCTGGGAGGGGAATGGGGCGAGGAGTTCGGACGGAAGCTCCTCCGTTCAGGGCGCGTTCCCGATCGCCTCAAGATGCCGGTCCTGAGCGGGTTAATAGCAAAGGGTGTTCTTGATCCGGGTGCCCCCGTGGAGGTGGTATTCGACGGCGAGTTGCGGGAGATTCTGCTGAGGGAGGGCACGTTTGAGCTCACCGTGGAGCGCACCCCACAACGGGAGGCCAGGTACCTTGAGCTGCGAGAGCTCCTCGAACAGGGAGAACTGGAGCGGGTTCGGGAGGAGCTCGAGGCGATGATCTTTGGCAATGGCGTCGTCTGGGCCCAGCTGGTTCTGCTGTACGCTGACGCATTGAGGATGGACGATGATCTCGAGGGAGCGGAACACTGGTACGAATTGCTCCTGGGGGAACTGCCGGGGAATCCGGCGGTGCTGATCGAGCTTGCCCGTCTCCGGTTCTCACAGGGGGGGTACGATGAGGCCGAGGATCTCCTCGAGGAGATCGACCTCGAGGAGGTCCTGCCCGACCACCGGGAGCAGGTCAGGAGAGTTCGTGATGAGCTGCTGGCTTACGTCCGGCTGGCACGACTGCCTGACATCATTGCTGGCGAGTGGGAGGAGAAGACTGCTGAGCATATCGAGGACAAGCCCCTGCATCCCACCCGCACCACCCTGCAGAGTGCACTCAGGAAGGTGCCGGTAGAGTGGCTGGATGCGGCCTGCGACCTGCACCTGCTGGATGACCTGTCTTCTCTACGCCAGGAGCGCGAGCAGCAGCTCGCCCGGTGGCTGCTGGCGAACACCGACCGTGCCCTACAAAACCTGGCTTCCTTTGATCCCCACATGTTTGACGATGCGGTGGATCTCCTCGAGTTTCTCCTCGAGGAGGGTGGCTGGGCGAAGAAGGGCCGGGTCACGCGCCGTTTCGGAACCGACGAGGACGATGGGTTCTTCTGGCACCTTGTGCCCCCGGAGAGTACCCTGGGACTGCTGCGCCTGGCAGGCCTCGTGTACGTGGGCAGGACCACCCTCGACGGCAGGCGCTGGAAGATAGCGGGGATACCCGTTGACCTGAGAGAGGTGCTTCAGGAGGCCGTGGATGGGCTGTGATAGGAGCAGGAGCACGGAACCTGGCTGAATGGAGATGATACGCGGATGAGAGATGACCTGGTGACCAGGATGGATATCTGCCTCGACAGCCTGGCACACAACTACGAGGCCACGAAGGAGCACGTATCCCCGGCTCAACTGTACGCCGTGGTCAAGAGCGAGGCCTACGGTCACGGCGCGGTGCCCGTCGCACGGCACCTGGCGGATATGGGATGTGAGAGCTTCGCCGTGGCGATGGTGGATGAGGGGGTCCAGCTCCGCCGGGCGGGCATAGAGGGAGACATCCTGGTCATGGGGGCCACCCTGTCCAGGCAGTTTGCGACCATGGCCGAGCACCGCCTGACGCCGGTCCTGCCCGATGTCGAGCGCCTGACGGACTGGGCCGAACTGGCAGCAGCCAGGGGAGAGCGGCTCTCGTATCACATCAAGGTGGACGTGGGCCTGGGGCGAATGGGCCTGATGCCCGCGGACGGAGAGATCGCGGCCCGCTCCGCCCGGGAGCTCTGCCCGCACATCGAGCCGGTGGGTGTGAGCTCTCACCTGAGCCATCCATCCGGCGACGAGGAGCATAACGAGGTGGAGTACCGGAGGTTCCTCGATTTCTGCCAGCCCCTGGTTGAGGCCTTTCCGGGACTCCGCAGGCACCTGGCCGCCTCGCAGGCTGCGGCCAGGTTCGAACACATGCACTTCGAGATGGTGCGCATCGGCGGCCTCCTGTACGGGTTGAACCACATTGACCCGTCACCGGTGGACCTTCATCCGGTCATGACCCTGACCACGGCCGTGGCCCAGGTCAGGACCCTGCCCCGGGGTTGGTGGATAGGATACAACCAGACCCTACAGCTCACCGAGCCCACCCGGGTGGCCGTGCTTCCCATGGGCTGGACCGACGGGCTGACCACCTACCACGTGGGCTCAGCGAGCCTCCTGGTCCGGGGGGAGCCCTGTCCCCTCCTGGGGGTATGTACGGATTTCGCCATGCTGGATGTTTCGGATGCTCCCGATGTACGGGTGGGTGATGAAGTGGTTCTGGTCGGGGGCCAGGGTGAGGCGAGCATAAGCGCCATCGAGCTGGGCAGGGCGGCAGGCATCAGCACCGGCCAGCTGCTGGGCAAGCTCTCCGTGCGGGTTCCGCGCCTCTACCACTCCGGGGGACGCTGCACCGAGGAGCTCTCTATTGTCAACTACCGTTGAGGTTTTCGCGGTATCTGTTCAGATTCCCAGGGGCCAGACCAGGAGGATCATCGGTATCGCCACCGCGGCTATTATGAACTCGAGGGGCAGTCCGATCTTCCAGTAGTCGCCGAACTTGTAGCCTCCGGGGCCCATCACCAGGGTGTTCGACTGGTGGCCGATGGGGGTGAGGAAGGCACACGATGCGCCCACGGCGACCGCCATCAGGAAGGGGTCCGGGGACGCTCCCAGCCCCTG
>PWUB01000337.1 GCA_003563755.1 Clostridia bacterium | reverse complement strand
GTGCCGGACTGGTACGAAGCGTACGGGGTCCGCAGGGTGGCTATCAGCTCAGTACAGCTCCGGGCGAGATCACCGTGCTCGATGTGCTCGAAGTCCTGGAGGGTCCACTGGTTCCCGTAGACTGTCTCGGTTCTCACAGGACGAGGGAACTTGCCTGCTGCGACGGAGATTGCTCCCTGCGTCGGGTGTGGGTGGACCTGCACGAGAGCATGATCTCCGTGGTGGATTCGGTCACTCTCAGTGACCTGACGGAGGATGTTGACAGCTGAGGCTCCGGGTGAGGGGTATCAGCCATCGGAGATGATAAGGGTGGACAAGACCACCTCGCAGTGGAGGAGGTTGAGACATTGAGAAGAGTATACTTGGATCATTCGGCGACGACTCCCGTGCATCCCCGGGTACTCGCGGTCGTGGTGAGGTACATGGCTGCCGATTTCGGAAACGCATCAAGCATACACACCTTCGGCCAGGTGGCGAGAAAGGCCATGGAGCGCGCCCGATCCCAGGTCGCGGATCTCATCGGTGCCGCCGACCCCAGGGAGATCATTTTCACCAGCGGGGGTACCGAGGCCGACAACCTGGCCATAAAGGGGGTTGCCCGGGCCAGCAAAGACCGTGCAAGCCACATCATCACCAGCGCGGTGGAGCACCATGCGGTGCTGCACAGCTGTGAAGCTCTGGAGAAGGAGGGCTTTCGGGTGACCGCGGTCGGTGTCGATCAGCAGGGCCGCGTCGACCCGGATGAGGTCAGGGACGCCGTGGATGGCGACACGGTTCTCATCAGCATAATGCTGGCCAACAACGAGGTCGGAACTCTGCAGCCGGTTACAGAAATCGCGCGGATGGCCCGGGAGAAGGGCATCACGATGCATACAGATGCCGTTCAGGCCGTCGGGCAGATCCCCGTGGATGTTGATGAGCTGGGAGTGGACTTGATGAGCATCTCCGGGCACAAGATCTACGGCCCGAAGGGCGTGGGCGCTCTATATATCAGGCGCGGCACGCGCATCAGGCCCATGGAGCACGGAGGACACCACGAACGCAGCCTGCGGCCCGGCACCGAGAACGTGGCGGGAATGGCCGGCCTGGGTGAGGCGGCACGCCTCGCGCAGGAGGAGCTTTCGCACCGCAGGAGCCACCTCACCAGGTTGAGAGACAGGCTCATCGATGGACTGCTGCGCATGGACGGAGTCCGCCTCAACGGACACCCCCACGACAGGCTTCCGAATAACGTCAATGTTAGCATCGAGGCCGTGGAAGGTGAGGCCATGTTGCTGAACCTGGATGCCCGGGGTGTCGCTGCTTCTTCCGGGTCGGCCTGCACCTCGGGCAGCCTGGAGGCGTCGCACGTGCTCCTAGCCATGGGAATGAAGCACGAGCTGGCGCACGGTTCCCTGCGCATGACCCTGGGAAGGGACAACACCCGGGAGGACATCGACTACGTCCTGGAGGTCTTACCCTCCATCGTACACAAGCTGAGGCAGATGTCGCCTCTGAGTTCGCACTGACTTCTCGGAGAGACCGGTAGGGAGAGATGATGATGTACACGGACAAGGTCATGGATCACTTCATGAATCCCCGCAACGTCGGGGAAATAGAGGACGCCGACGGGGTCGGACAGGTGGGCAACGAGGTGTGCGGTGACATCATGGCCATGTACATAAAGGTCGACGATGACGGACGCATCACCGATGCCAAATTCAAGACCTTCGGATGTGGAGCTGCCATTGCGACCAGTAGCATCACCACGGAGCTGGTCAAGGGCAGGAGCATCGACGAGGCCCTTGATCTAACCAATGCCGAGGTGGCGGAGGCCCTGGATGGTCTGCCTCCGGCCAAGATGCACTGTTCCAACCTGGCAGCGGAGGCCCTGCACTCGGCCATCGAGGACTACCGCAGGCGGCGGGAGCAAGATGAAGGGTAGCGTGGCGGTTGCGATGAGCGGGGGAGTGGACAGCTCCCTCGCTGCAGTCCTCCTCAAGGACCAGGGATGGGACATTGTCGGGGTGACTCTGCGCCTCTGGTCGGAGGAGGAGCATGGGTGGGAGGAAGCCGTTGCGTCGGCGCGGTCAGTAGCCCGTTGGCTGGGTGCTCCCCACGTGGTGGTCGATGCTTCGGACATGTTCAGGTGCTGCATCGTCCACAATTTCATCGATGAGTACACTCGTGGTCGGACCCCGAACCCATGCGTCATCTGCAATCCCACGGTCAAGTTCGGCTTCCTCTGGCGGAGGATACAGCAGGAGGTGGAGGTCTCCATGATGGCCACCGGGCACTACGCTCGTAAGAGGTACTGCCCACGGAGGGGCAGGTTTCTCCTGTGCCGGGGCTTCGATCTCGACAAGGATCAGTCCTACGTGCTTTACCGTTTGACCCAGGACCAGCTGGCGCGCAGCCTCTTTCCCCTGGGAGACATGAGCAAGGCAGAGGTGCAGGAGCGTGCCGTCGCCCTGGGCATGCCCCTTCGCGAGAGGCAGGAGAGCCAGGATATCTGTTTTCTGTTCGGGAAGGATTATCGCCGATTCCTGCGCAGGCACGCTTCAGGCAGCATCGCTGCCGGTCCGATCCTGGACGAACAGGGAGAAATCCTGGGCGAACACGAAGGCCTCGCCTTTTACACCGTGGGGCAGCGCCGCGGCCTCGGTGTATCCGCACCCCACCCGCTATACGTGCTCCGCCTGGACCGGACGCGAAACGCTATCATAGTCGGCCCCCGCGAATCGCTGATCGTCGAGGGAGCTCTTCTTTGCAATGTTAATTTCTTCCCATACTCCCAGCTGCAGGCACCGCAGAACGTCGAAGTCAAGATCCGCTACAATGCTCGAGGTGTTCGGGCGAGACTCATGCCATCAGCATCCGGCTCGCAGGAAGCGGAGGTACGCTTCGAAGAGGGACAGCCAGCCGTCACGCCCGGGCAGTCCGCAGTCTGCTATCAGGATGATCTGGTGGTGGGCGGCGGGATCATCACAGATCCCATCAGTAGCCTCGAATAGGGCTTTTCAGCGGAGGCTATCCTAAGCGCAGGTGGTGAGCGTTGTGCAGAGCCGAGCTGATCGATCAGGCACATGCCCCAACTGCGGCAGCCGTATTACCGGTAGGATCGGAGCTGACCGATACTACTGTCGGGACTGCTACGTGGAATATGAAACCGACACCGGTAACTTCTTCGCCATCGATGACGAGGGCAACCTGGTATCTATGCGAGAGGATCAGGGCTGATTCAACCTGGAATGGGGGGCGAAAACCCGATATGCGCCGATTCTTGCAGGGGATGGTGACCGGCAGCGTTCTGGGTGCGTTGGGTGTATATCTGCTCTCTTCGGACACCGGCACTGCTCAGCGGGCCGGCGAGAGGGTAGACGACATGGCCCGGAAGGTCCAACGAAGAAGCTCCGAAATGATGGGACGCTGACGGATTGAACCGCGGGCGAGACGATGAGGGACTGGGGGCTCCCATTGCCAGGGGAGCCCTCATCTATGCTGCTGTGGCGCTGCTCGGCTTTGTGATGCTGTGGTACTTCCGGGTCGTCCTCCTGCCGGTGACCCTGGGCCTGATCCTGGCATACATTTTGTCTCCGCCGGTCCGGATGTTTGAAAAGCGCGGTCTGACGACCACGGTCAGCATAACGATCGTCTTCGCTGCGCTGGGTGCCGTCGTGGCTGGAGGCTGTTTCTTCATTTTCCCGTTAGTCGTTGCCCAGCTCGAGAAGCTGGCGCGTGCTCTTCCCGAGTACAGCATGCTCATCACCGAGTACGTGGACCGCGCTCAGCAGGGCATGTATCGCGTTCAGCTGCCCCAAACCTTACAGGTTGCCCTGTTGAACGTGATCGACCGGGCGGAGGAAGCCTTCGAGGGTGCGGTGCAAGACTCCATAGAAGCGGTGTTCGTGATCCTCAGGCACAGCCTGAGTCTCCTCGCAGCTCCGGTCCTCGCATTTTACTTTCTCAAGGACAGACACGAGCTCAGTTCCCTGGCTCGAGGCCTCATTGGTTCTTCCCGGCGACGTCGGCGAGTAGAGCAACTGCTGAGGGACCTGGATGATGTGCTCATGGGTTTCATCAGGAGCCGACTCCTGGTCTCTGCCTTCGTGGGCACGGCCACCGCAGCTGTCTTTGCACTTCTCGGCCTCCCATACTTTCTGCTCATAGGTGTCATCGTGGCAATAGCCGATCTCATACCCTACTTCGGTCCGATCCTGGGAGCGGTTCCAGCCCTGGCGGTGGCAGCTGTGTATTCCCCGCCCGCTGCCTTGAAGGTGCTCATCGCCCTGGTCGTGATACAGCAGGTGGAGAGTGTCGTGGTGTCACCCCTGGTCATGGGTGACGGAGTGAGTCTTCACCCGGTATGGGTGGTGATAGCCCTCTTTGTGGGAGCACGAGTGGCGGGCCTCTTCGGCATGCTTCTCGCGGTACCCGCGTTTGCCTGCCTCAGGGTCATTGGGGTCTTCCTGATGGACGCTCACGAACTGCACGAGGGGTGGCGCCGTTGAGGTCACCCCCGGTGGGATGGGCGGCGGGGTTATGCTATAATAGCACATGACCGATGATGGACACGAAATCTCCGCCCGGCCGTCCGCAGAGAAGGAGTCCATGAGGCTGCAAGACTCCGGCGGTTGTGGGGATGGGCCCGTCCGGAGGCCGGGTGAAGAGCCCGGCGGTAGGATCCGTTACTGTCCCTTGAGGCCGACGTCCGTCGGCGAACAGGGTGGTACCGCGCGCACAGACTCGCCCCTGCCGGGTGAGTTTTTGCTTTTTGGGGAGGGATACGGTTGCGATCAATGACAGCAGACGAGATACGCGAGACCTTCATCGAGTTCTTTACGAAGCGAGGCCACCAGCGTGTTAGCAGTGGTCCCCTGGTACCCCAGGATGATCCCACGCTGCTGTTCACCAACGCTGGCATGGTCCAGTTCAAGGACATCTTTCTGGGGCAGAGGGCCAGCTCCTACTCCCGGGCCGTGAGTGCGCAGAAGTGCGTGCGGGCGGGCGGCAAACACAACGATCTGGAAAACGTGGGCCGAACGACACGCCACCATACTTTTTTCGAGATGCTGGGCAACTTCTCGTTCGGTGACTATTTCAAGGGTGAAGCCATTGAGTATGCGTGGGAACTGCTCACCTCCGAATATGCCCTGCCCACCCAGAACCTGTGGATCACCGTCTTTCGCGATGATGATGAGGCTGCCGGCCTGTGGCGAGAAATCGCAGGCGTGTCCGAAAATCGGATCGTCAGGTTGGATGAGGACGACAACTTCTGGTCGATGGGTGAGACGGGTCCCTGTGGGCCCTGCAGTGAGATCATCTACGACCGGGGTGCTGAGTACAGCTGCGATGAAAAACCATGCATGATCGGTGAGTGCGACTGCGACCGGTGGCTGGAGATCTGGAACTTGGTGTTCATGCAGTACCAGCGAGATGCGGACGGGAGCACGACACCCCTGAGTCGAACTGGGGTGGATACCGGTATGGGCCTGGAGCGCATGGCTGCAGTCCTGCAGGGAGCCGACTCGAATTACGATACGGATCTCTTCCTGCCGCTGATCAGGGAGGTAAAATCCCTGGCGGGGCGACAATACGGAGGATCCGAGAATGAGGATATGGCGGTCAGGGTCATAGTCGACCATGTCAGGACATCCGTATTCTTGATCTCCGAGGGCGTGATTCCGACGAACGAGGGCCGCGGGTACGTTCTCCGCCGCATCCTCCGCCGGGCGTGCCGCTTCGGTATGGTTATCGGCCTGGATGAGCCTTTTCTTCACAGGTTGGTGGAGTCGGTCGTTGAGCTGATGGCCCGGGCATATCCCGAGCTCAGGGAACAGTGGGAGTTTGTCCAGGAGGCGATCAGGGCGGAGGAGGAGAGGTTCGGAGCTGCTTTGAGGCAGGGGGCCGACAGGCTGAGGCAGGTGATCGCAAGAACCCGAAAATCGGGGGATGAGCAGATCAGTGCTCGTGATGCATTCACCCTCTACGATACCTTCGGGTTTCCCATAGACCTGTGTGAGGATGCCGCCGGGGAAGCGGGACTGTCGGTGGACCGTGCGGGGTTCGAGAAACTCCTCGATCAGCAGCGAGAGAAGGCGAGGCGGGCACGTCGTGAGGCCGGGGTCTCGGATGAGATCAGCAGCATCGGGCGGGCGCTGCCCCATGTGCCCGAAACCCGGTTCGCCGGCTACGACACGATGGAGCTCGCTGCCGAGGTCCTGGTCATAATGACCGACGATCAGCGTACGGGACGGCTGGCGGCAGATGAAGAAGGATGGGTCATCCTCGACCAGACACCCTTTTACGCTGAGGCCGGAGGACAGGTGGGAGACCGCGGAAGTCTCGGGAGCAACGAGTCTTGCGCCGAGGTTGTGGATGCGCAACCGTTGGGCGACGGAAAGATTCTTCACCGGGTTAAGGTTGCTCGAGGCGTACTGGAGGAAGGAGCGGAGGTGGCTGCCCGGTTGGATTCGCCTCGGAGGCACGATATCACCCGTAACCACACGGCCACGCACCTCCTGCACGCGGCCCTTCGTGACGTTTTAGGTGATCACGTGCGACAGGCGGGATCGCTGGTTGCACCCCAGCGTCTGCGGTTTGACTTCACCCATCACTCGGCGATCACCCAGGAGCAGATGCGCGAGGTAGACAGATGGGTGAACGAAAGGATCCTTGGCGGGCTGCCAGTTCTGGCACGGCGCACCGATTACGAGAGGGCCCTGCAAGACGGAGCCATCGCTCTTTTCGGAGAGCGCTACGATGAGGGTGATGTTCGAATCGTTCAGATCGGCGAGATCTCATCGGAGCTGTGCGGAGGCACCCACGTACCCCGTACCTCCGAGGTCGGTTCATTCAAGCTCACATATGAGGGAAGCATAGGGTCGGGGCTCCGGAGGGTGGAGGCCGTCACAGGCAGGGGAGTTGTTCGGTGGATGTGGCGCCGTGAGGACCTTCAGCGTGCGCTCGGGAAGATACTGGATGCGTCTCCGCAGGAGTTGGAATCCAGGGCAGAGGAGCTGCAAAGAAGCCTTCGCTGCCGTGAACGTAGAGTTCAGCAGTTGCAGAGCCGGCTTGCAGAGGCCCAGGTGGCGAGTCTTCAGGATCAGGGAAGTCTGGTCGCGGGGGTGGCGGTGGTGGCGGCACGAGTCGATGCGCCCGGCGCCGATCATCTGCGGCACATGGCAGATTCGCTGCGAGACAAATCCGAGGAGGCGGCCGTTCTCCTGGCTACCGTCACCGACGGCAGGGCTGTGCTCGTCGGGGCAGCCACGGGTGCAGCGGTGGCGCTGGGCGTACACATGGGCCACGTGGTCCGTGATCTGGGTCTTGAGTTGGGAGGCGGAGGAGGCGGGCGTGCGGACATGGCCCAGGGTGGCGGCGACCGGGTCGATCGGCTGGACGAAATCCTTCAACTCGGTGTTGGGAAGCTGGAGAGGATCTTGAAGAAAGGACACGAAGAATCATGACCTCCCGTGACAGAGAGAGCACCCGCATATTTCCGGCGGAGGGTGACGTCGATGAGGAAAGGGCCAGCTCGATCCTGCGGCGCGTGTACTGCGCCCTGTTCAAACAGGGATACGATCCCGTTGAGCAGCTGGTGGGATACTTGCTCTCCGGTGATCCCACGTACATAACGGAGAGCGCCGGGGCCAGGCAGCACGTGCAGCAGGTTGAGAGGGATGAGCTGCTGCAGGAGCTGGTGGCCTTTTACGTCGAGAAGAGAGGGTAGACGCCGGCGCCACGGTGGCGGCGCCGGCTCACACGTCAGGTCCTCCGGATCTGCACCTGGTCGAGCTCCTCGAGAGTCTCGTACAGCTCGATGATGGTATCCGTTATGTCCCTGGTGCTTTCGAACTCCACCACATCGCGTATTTCGGCCAGGCTCAGCTTGCCGTCCGCCCAGTACAGGGCCAGGGTGTAGGCGGCCATGTTCTTCATGGCGCGTTCACGGAGGCTGTGCCACTGCTTCTGACGCTCAGGTGATGCCGTTTGCAGGAGCCGACGTAGCGAAACAGGCCCGCGGTGCAGGCGCTTTGGAATCATGGAGCGGAGCTTCTCCTCACGTTCGGGGTCGTGCTCCTGCTCCGCTTCCTCGTCGATGTCAACGGCTCCTGAACTGACCAGGTGTTGGAGTATCCTCTTCTCCCAGGCCAGCTGATCCCTCACCTGCCGCCGGTAGAGATCGACGGCTTCCGGTATGTCGGCCAGGCGTCCGAGGCTGTCCAGGTCCGCCTCTCGCCGGGCCCCAAGGAAGTCCAGGTATGCCTCAGCGCGGTCCGGGCGGCCCCGTCGTGCGTAGTCGGTGGTCCGCCCTCTTGATACCCTGAGTGTCTCGGCGAAGCGTCCGGCCATCTCGGCTCCCAGTTTCACGACCTCGGCGGTCCGGGGTGCGGCCGTGAAATGGGCATAGGTCGCGGTGATGCAAGCTACCCGGGCTAGCATTTCCGGGTCCACCTTGTCGATGGTATCCTCGCTGGTGTGGTAGAAGCGATCCGGCCACTGAATCACCATGGGTGTCGGTATCCCCACCGTGGGGTCGGACATGATATAGTGATCGGAGCCGCCCGAAAAGGGTGTTTCGGTGTATCTGAACGAGGCGTAGCGGGCCGTGCCGGCGAAATTCCGGTGCTGCTGGCCAGCATGTTGGATCAGCAGGGCAACGAGGTCACCGCTGTAGTTTGCGAGTGACCGCGGGGGCTGCTCAGCTATGAGGGTACTGCCGCACAGATCCTGATCCTGCCCGACCATGTCCAGGTTGAGCCCGGCCACGTACTTGCTGAGATGGTCTTCGTTGGTTGCCAGGTATGCATAGGTGCCGGCCATCTCCGGGACAAACAGAAAACGGATGCTTCTGTTGGGGACCGGGAGGTCCCCGTTGTCTATGAGAGCCTTCAGGGCGCGGGCGGCCTCCATGCCCGCAGCGACTCCTGAAGCGTTATCGTTTGCACTGGGTTCTGGATGGCACAGGTGGGCTGTGATGAGGATCTCCTCGTCGCCCTCCCCGGGCACGCGGGCGCTGACGACCTGCATTTCTCCAACGGAAAAGGAGGAGTTGACCAGGGCGTGTACCTTAACGGGTTCCTCTCCCTCGCTGATCGCGCGCCGCAGCCTTTTACCCTGGCGCGGGGTGAGTACGAAACCGGGACAGGGCTCGTCATCCGGCCCCCACCAGAAGGATCGGTATGCGCGGGCGTCGGGCAGGTCCATCTCCGGTCTCACCGGCTCGAAAACGGGCATGTGATCGGTGATCACTCCTACAGCGCCCCGTTCCTTGACTGCGAGCCGCTGGGATTGACCGGGATCGCAGTCGGCGAGTACGAATTTGCCCGTTACATCAATCTCCTCGTAAGAGGGCTCCCGGTCCGCCTTATCGACGATGACCACTTCCGCGGTGATTCCCCCTGCAGGAGTGGAGCCTGAGCGCTGGATGATGGATAGGGGTTCCTCGACGTAATCTGTCAGCTTCTCCCGGTGCTTATCCGGCTCGACGACGCTCAGCACGCCTTCCTCTATGCTCCATTCAAGGGGAAGGGGAGGCTGACCCCAGTATCCTTTCGAGCCGTCGGCAGGGTAAGTCAGGATCTCTGTCTGTAGGCCGAAACTGGTGAGAGTATCGGCAACGTACTGCGCTGCAGCGGAGAAGCCGGGCGAGACCTGGATGCGGTGAAAGCGCGTCACCCCGGCCAGGTGGTTCATCGCGCGCCGGGGCGAGACCTCTTCGTACAGCTTTCGGTAGCGTGATGTGAACATTGTGTCCTCCTTTACTTGAGACAGCATATGGATGATAATGATTTGGACAAAGAGCCGGCGAAACCTCTAATCTGAGGAGGGAACTACCGGTGATTCCCCTGAGTGATAACATCCGCTCTCACCGAAGGCCCTGGATAACATACATGCTCATCATCGCCAACACGGCGATCTTCCTGTACCAGCTGTCGCTCGGCCGGGCGGAGTTGGCCCGACTGGTGACCACGTACGGAGTGATTCCCGCCTTCATAGGGGATCCCTTCATCATCCTGTTTCCTCACCGCTGGCCTGCCCTGGTCCCCCTGGTTACCGCGGCTTTTCTGCATGGAGGCTGGCTTCATTTCGGCGGCAACATGCTGTACATGTGGATATTTGCGGACAACGTGGAGTCGAGCATGGGTTCAGGGCGGTTTCTGCTGTTTTACCTGATCACCGGTGCGCTGGGTAATTTCGCACATGCGGTCATGAACCCCCAGAGCATGGTCCCGACGATCGGCGCCAGCGGTGCGATCGCTGGTGTTCTCGGCGCATACTTACTGATGTTCCCCCACGCACGAGTGCTGGCCCTGGTACCTCTGGGCCTGTTTCTCACCGTCGTCGAGATTCCTGCCGTGGTGTTTCTGCTGGTCTGGTTCCTGATTCAGGTTCTGAGTGGTACGACAGTGCTCGGGGCCCAGGCTGTCGCCTGGTGGGCCCACATAGGCGGTTTTCTGGCGGGGGCAATCCTTGTGTTCTGGTTCCGTGCTGATGCCTCCTCGCGGGGGCGCCGCACGACGAGGAGGTTTGACTTTGAGGATCATCGCGATAGACCCTGGCGATAGAAGAATAGGTGTGGCCATCAGCGATCCGACACTAACCGTTGCTCAGCCTCTCTGCACCCTTGAATGGGGCACCCGGAAGATTCCGGACTTCGAGGCAGCCGTGCGAGCCATAGCGGACCTGTGCTGCGAGCACGGAGCAGGGGTTCTGGTGGTGGGCCTGGCCCGGAATATGGATGGAAGCCTTGGGCCCAGGGCGCGGCAGGCCATCGAGTGGAAGGACCACCTGGAGCGGGTCGTATCATGTAAGGTGAGGATGCAGGACGAGAGATTGACCACTAAACTCGCCGAAGATGTTCTCATCGCGCAGGACCACAGCAGGCGCAGGAGAAAGGGTCTTATTGATAAGCTGGCAGCTGCCTTGATCCTTCAAACATACCTTGATCGCAGGGTTTCGGGTGACAGCGATGAGGCATGATAGTGATGATGCGGAGGTGATGTCTGAATGTCTGTAGGACCGGTGGGCGAGGGAGAAATACTGGAGCTGCTTGATGATGAAGGTGAGGAGCATTCCTTCGAGGTGCTACAGCAGTTGATGATCGGGGATCAGCAGTACCTGATCTGTATCCCAGAACATGGCACCGACGATGAAGCATACGCCTTTCGCCTGATGCACGACGAGGAGGAGACGTATCTCGAGGAGCTCAGAGACGACGAGGAACTCGCAGCGGTGGAGCGCATGTGGCAGGAGATGCTAGACGAGGAAGGCTGACCGGTATCCCTGGGAGAGGAGACCGATGCGCAAGGTAGTTGTCGGATTGCTGCTGATGGCCGTGCTGCTGGGTGCGGCAGCATACTGGGCGTACAGCCAATGGCAACAGGCCCTCATTCCAGTCAGCGCCGGGACGGTCGATTCTGTACTCGTTGAGATCTCTGCCGGGGCCAGCAGTGGGCAGGTCGCCGATCTCTTGGAGGATCGAGGACTCATACGGAGTTCCCTGGCGTTCAGGCTGCTCAGCCGTCTCGGGGAGATGGATGCAGAGATCCGGGCGGGCTGGTACCGGTTGAGTCCGGACATGGCACCCGAGGAAATCCTGGACGTGCTGGTCCGCGGGGAAGTGGCGACCGTTAGGTTCACCGTCGTGGAGGGGCTGACCGTGGACATGACCGTTGCTTCCCTGGTGAACCAGGGGATGGGGGATGAAGAGATCTTCTCCTCCCTGGTTGCCGATGCGTCGCTGGTAGGAGAGTGGCTCCCAGAGGGGTACGCTGCCCGGGTCATGTGCCCTGAGTTTGATCTTCCTGCCTCCCCCCTGGAAGGCTACTTGTTTCCCGATACCTACGACATCCGGTATAAAGCGACCGAGGAACAGATCATCGAGAGGATGATCGACGGCTTCAGATCCATCTGGAGCGAAGACCGCCTCAGACGGGCGGAGGAGTTAGGTCTGTCGGTGCATGAAATCGTCACCCTGGCCTCCATAGTCGAACGCGAGACCGTTCTGTGCGAGGAGCGAGAGGTGGTAGCTTCGGTCTTCATGAACCGCCTCGGATTGGGCATGAAGCTCGATGCCTGCTCCACGGTCCTCTACGTACACGGCCGGCGGGATGGGGTGGTCCTTACCGAGGATACCGAGGTTGAATCTACCTACAACACGTACCGCAGTCCGTCGCTTCCCCCGGGGCCCATCGCCACCCCGAGCCGGGCCAGCATAGATGCAGTTTTGCACCCTGCAGAAACCGATTACCTGTACTTTGTGTCCCGCGGTGATGGTTCGCACGCCTTCGCCCGGACCTACCCGGAACACCTGGCCAACATCAGGCGGTATCTCCCGTAACCTGCTTCTGAGAATTCCTGCCGAGGACAGGCACACACGGGGCATCCCGTGCATAAGATAATAGCCGATGCAGAATGTGCATCGCGATTGTGCCTGCTTCAGCAACCATCACACCTGCACACAGAGGAGGTCTTCTCACCGTGGAGATCGGTCTCGTGGCGTTACTTGGTGTCCTGGTGGCGCAGGGACTCTCCTTCCTCGCCGGTTACATCTCCGGCAAGAAGAGCTTCCCTCAACCGCTGCCTCCGAGCAGGGAACGGCTCTATCTCGAGAGAATGGAACAAGGAGATGAACATGCCCGCGACGAACTAATTGCACACAACCTGCGGCTTGTAGCTCACGTTGCCAAGAAGTTCGACAACACGGCTATCGAGACGGAGGACCTGATTTCTATAGGTATCATAGGTTTGATCAAGGGCATAGATACCTTTGACCGCCGCAAGGGTGTGAGGCTAGCAACCTATGTGGCCCGTTGTATAGAGAATGAGATTCTCATGGCGCTGCGTCGCTTGAAGGGGAGGAACGAGACCTCCCTGGAGGATCCGATAGGAACCGACCAGGAAGGAAACGAGATCAGCCTCCTGGATATCCTGGCCAGCGATGAAGAAT
The DNA here is from genome assembly GCA_003563755.1 of Clostridia bacterium. The sequence continues at coordinate 2,785 of PWUB01000337.1, read as the reverse complement.
CGGTTCCTGAGTCCGTCAACCGCGAGCTGCTCCTACAGAGGATGATGGACTGTCTCGACGTTCTGACCCCCAGGGAACGAACGGTCATAGAAATGCGCTACGGGATAAATGGTGCAGAGATTCGTACGCAGCGTGAGATTGCTGATATCTTGAACATCTCGCGCTCTTACGTTTCCAGGATACAAAAGCGCAGCATCAACAAGCTTACCCGCGCCATGCGGAAGTACGCGTAGACCCGTCGAAGTGAGGACTGACTTGGAGGAGTGAGCCATTGCGGTTAGTGCAGCTTCTGACCCCGGATCAACACGTTGAGGCTCTATCGCAGATAGACCTTGAGGATCTGGGCAGAAAGGACATCGAGGCCATAATCTGTGATCTCGATAATACCCTGGTCCCGTGGGGTTCTGACGACATCAGTGCATCCACCGTTGACTGGTTGGAACAGGTGCGCGATGAGTTCAAGGTCGCGGTAGTGTCAAACGCTCTGTCCGATCGAGTGAAGAGGCTTTCCGAGCGGCTTGGGGTCCCCGCCATCGGTGGGGCCACCAAGCCGCGCCGTCGGGGTTACAGACGGGTACTGAAGACCCTTTCCGCCTCACCCCAGCGGACGGCAGTGGTCGGCGATCAGCTCTTCACCGATGTACTCGGTGGCAACCGCATGGGTATGTGTACGATACTCGTCGAGCCGCTGAGCGAGAGGGATTTCCCGCTGACCAAGATCCTTCGTTTTGTGGAGAGGAAGATCCTGGACTACCTGCAGCGTCACGGCTACACGCGGCTCCCGGGTGGTTCGTCCGACGTTGAGGGAGAGAGGCACAGCCATGGGGGATGAACGAGGATTCCTTTATACCATGATCCGCCGAGTGGGTGAGCTCGACCCGAAGACCGGTGACATTGACAGGTTCCTGGATGTCCTTGCCGACAACCTCGCCCAGGGTCGCCGAGAGTACGCTTTCCTCCGCAAATGCAGGCTGTGTGATGTCGGTGTGATCAAGCGCCGCGGCCACACCGAACTTCGATATTACCTCTGGTGTGAGCCTGGCCGGATGTAGTGGCGGTCCAACCCTGAAGATCCCACCAATGCTTCTATCCTTTCTTTGCTTCTGTCGGTAACACATTCCGTGAAAAACTTGGAGCTGCTTGCAGGAATTGCTGTAAGAAGTCGAGAATACACGAATATCACGGGTTCTTGTCTCCGGGACCCTTGTAGGTGTTCGGAATCGCTGTACGCTGCGCGCATCGGCACAGCTGCTGCGAACGATCACCTCGTTCGATGGAGTTATTCGCTGGGATGGAAGGAGAAGACATGGCGCTGTATGCGTATGAAGCCATAGATGGCAGGGGTCAGCTCCTCACCGGCAAGGTCGAGGCTGAGAACGAAACCGCTGCGGTGAGCCGGTTGAGGCGCATGGGTTACACCACCGTGGATCTCGATGAGGTCCGCGAGTCGCGGCTGAAGGGTGTCCTGCAGGTGCGGCGGCGCAGCGTCAGCATGGGTGATCTGACCCTGTTCACCCGCCAGCTGGCAGCCATGTTGAACGCCGGCATACCGTTAATACGCACCCTCAATGCCCTCACCGAACAGACTACCAATCCGCGCCTGGGGGAGATAACGAAGGACGTGGCGCGCAATGTCGAGGGGGGAATGAGCTTTTCCGAGGCTCTTCGGGTTTATTCCGAGGTGTTTTCGGATATGTACGTCGACATGGTCAGGGCAGGTGAGGTGGGCGGCAACCTCGTCGAGGTCTTGGAAAGGCTGGCGGACCAGATTGATCGGGATAAGACGCTGAGGGACAACATCCGCAGCGCGACCTTCTATCCCCTGGCGGTCATGATCTTCGCCGTCGTCGTGCTCCTGGGCATGCTGTTCTTCATCGTTCCGGTGTTTACCGCTATGTTCCCCCCCGGTGTGGCCCTGCCGCTTCCGACCCGCGTCGTTATTGGAGTCAGCAATTCCCTCCGGGGCTACTGGTACCTCTACCTGGTGGGAGCTGTCGGTCTGGGGTTGGGGCTCAGGACCTTCGCTGCCAGCGAGCACGGTGAGCGGACGGTGGACCAGGTCAAATTTAGGCTGCCGATTTTCGGCGACCTCTTCTTGAAGACCACGGTTGCGAGGTTCTGCCGCACCTTATCCACTCTTCTTGCGGGAGGCATACCCGTTCTGCAGGCCCTGGAGACCGCCGGACCTACCGCGGGTAGCGTGCAGGTGGCCACAGCCGTTCGGGATGCCGGCCGCAGTATCCAGGAAGGTCAGAGCATAGCTGAGCCCCTGCGGAGAAGCGAGCTGTTTCCGCCCATGGTGACGATCATGATCGCCATCGGCGAGGAAACGGGTGAGCTGGCATCCCTGCTTAACCGTGTTGCTGACTTTTACGAGGAGGAGGTGGCGATCATCACCAAGGGTCTGACCTCTCTGATCGAGCCGCTGCTCTTGATCCTTGTGGGCGGACTCGTCGGTGCGATGGTCGTATCGCTGTATCTGCCGATGTTTACGGTCATAACGCAGATAGGTGGTTGAGCCAGGCCCCGGTCGAGCTGTAAGAGGGGGCCTCAACCTATCAACGACCGCCGGTCATCAGCGTGAGGTCCGGCGAGCCGGAGAGCAGGTGGTGTTGTGGGTTTGTTCGGGGGCATCAGATCTATAGGCCTGGAGATGGACACCGGAGTTCTGAGAGCGGTCGAGCTGCGCGGAAGACCAGAGGCTCCCGTCCTCAATGCCGTGGGTACCGTTGAGATACCGACATCGGCCGTGACAGGCGGTGTTGTTGAGGATATAGAGGCCGTG
>PWUB01000245.1 GCA_003563755.1 Clostridia bacterium | reverse complement strand
GGCTACGGCTTCCTTCAGATCCCGCGTCACCACGGGCACCCTTGCCTTCGCCTAGTGGTTCAACGTGGCCACTGTCCACAGGGGACTTTCACCCCCCAGCATTCGCCCATGCCGGGCACACGCTCAGAGCGGGGCCCATCCGGGCCCCGCTCCCATTGTTGAGTGGAGGAACCCGCCCACGCGTCACCAACGTCTCATTATGACCGCGAACCCGAGCCAGTAGAGAAGCAGGAGAAACAGCCTCTGTATTGGATCGTCTGGCACCACCAGCAATCCACCTCTGCGGAACACCGAATACACCTCCCTCGGGTGGAGGAACCCTTTCACAGAATCAGCGCCGCAGGGGGACTATGAACCCCAGCCAGAGCAGCAAGAGAAGGAACAGCCGCTCGATGGGATCGTCAGGTACGAAGAACAACCCTCCTCTGCGGAACATGGAGTCCACCTCCTGTACACATAATGTCTACACAGCTACATTATGTTACAGGCTATCGGTGTGTTCATCATCCTGCTGCTGCAGGCGGTCGAGTTCTTCTTTCAGCTGCTCGATTTGAGATTCGAGACGCGAAATCTCCTCCTTCTTCACCGGCTGGCTTACGGGCTCCCTCTCCACCGGGGGTGGTGCTGAGGTGTGTCCACGGTCGCCCGAATTGCGAAGAAGCAGTAGGCCGACCAGGATCAGCGCCCCGTACAGGGCCAGGCGGAAGAGCCGACCCACGAGATACAACAGAAACACCACATCCGGACGTTCGAAGGGGATAGACCTGCGAAGGTCCGGAAATCGGATGCTGCCGGTGGCGGCAGTCATCTCGGAGACCTCGGTAGCGGGGCGGTGCTCCGGCACCGCAACGTCCTGCCCCACCGGCAAACACAGACAGAACAGGAGGCCGAATGCCAGGGCCAAAAACGCCAGGCGATCCTTACTGCGACCACGAGTCTTATGCATCATCCTCATCCCTTCACGGTGCATCCCGCATCATGGATCCGACGCCTACTGGACGACAGGTGAAACACTATCCTGCATAACTGCCCGAGCACGGTAGAGAGCGGAGCCCGTACGCTGAGCATGATTATGTGGGGCTAAATCTGTAGCCGACACCCCAGATGGTCTCGATCCGCCACGGTACTTGCGACTCATCGGGCAGCTTGCTCCTTATTCTCTTTATGTGTGTGTCGACGGTGCGTTCATCCACGGGGTCCTCGTATCCCCATACTGAGTTCAGGATGTTCTCCCGTGTGAACACCCGCCCGGGTTGTGCAGCGAGTACCCAGAGGATCTCGAACTCGCGTGCGGTCATCTGCACGCTCCCCCCGTCCGTCATCACCTCATAGCTGGTGCGGTCTATGTACAGGCCCGGGTACCCAAGGGTTGAAGCCTCCCCACCGCTCCGGCCACCAGATCGACGGAGCACTGCCCTCACCCTCGCCATCAACTCGCGGGGATTGAACGGCTTCGTCACATAATCATCGGCCCCGAGCTCCAGGCCGAGGATCTTATCGTGATCCTCGGCGAGGGCACTCAGCATGATGATGGGGGTCGGATTGACCGAACGCATTCGTCTGCTCACCTCCCAGCCATCGCAGCCGGGGAGCTTGATATCAAGAATCACCAGGTCCGGTTCGCCGGAGCTGAATTTCTCCAGTGCTGTACGTCCGTCACCGGCGGAGATCACGGCATACCCCTCATCCTCCAGGTACAGGCGGAGCAGTTTGAGTATGCTGGGGTCATCATCAGCCACCAGGATCTTCACGGGAGGCACTCCGATCAGCTCCCTCCAGCATCAGCCTAGCAAACAGTTGTGAAGATTCTGTGAACAGCGCTCGAGTGCGGCATGGGCACGGTGAAGGCCTTGTGAGGGCGGCTGGGATGACACGGCACAGGATGCTGTCTCACAACGTGGCGCGTCCAGTGATCGAAAACAGGCCCGGCGGACACCGCTGCACGGTACCCGCCGACACCGATTTCAAGATCGGCTATCTTCAGTACTGCGCCTTCCGCTTCTCGAGAAAGGCGCTGATCCCCTCATGCGGCTGCCCGCTGGCCAAGGTCCGTCCGAAAAGGTGGGCCCCAGCTCCATGGCTTCATCCCGCTTCACGCCGGGCATGCTGTTCAAGGCCCGCTCAGAATTGGCGAGAGCCTCGGGACGGTGAGCAGCGATCTGCTTCGCCAGCCTCATGGCCCTGTCCATGAGCTCATCAGCGCCAACCACCTCTGTTGCCATCCCTATCGACAGAGCCTCCTGTGCATCAACCCTCCTGCCGGTCATGATGAGCTCTCGGGCGCACCCGGTGCCCACCACTTCCGCCAACCGGTAGGTACCGCCGAACCGGATGACCTCCTCCGAACAGATCGCGTCCAGCTCGCCAGAGAGTTCACGTTTGAGCTCTCTGTCCTCTATCACGGCCTCTATCACGAAGTCTACTTCCCCTGCCCGCGACAGGTCTGCGGTCGGCTCCAGCCTTGCCCTGGTGGCCGCTGCATCCCGAGCCTCGATTCGGCCCCGATCAACCGCCCGTTCAAGGGAACGGCAGATGGCATCGAATCCTTTCTGTACGAGTTCCTCCGTGAGGCCATACAGGATGATACAACGACCGGTTCCGGCAGCTACCTGTGCGATTCCACTTCCCATCCAGCCGGCGCCGGCAACGAAAATGGGCTGCTCCCTGATTCACTCCTCATACTCTGACGACGGTCGCCTCGCCCTGACCTCCTCCGCTGCACAGCGTGGCCACCCCGAGACCACCGCCCCTGCGTCGCAGCTCGTATATCAACGTCATCAGTATGCGGGCGCCGCTGGCGCCGATGGGGTGGCCGATGGCCACCGCGCCCCCGTTGACGTTGACTGTCTCCGGATCCCACTTCCCGAGCTTCATGCTGGTCAGCGCTACAGCAGCAAAAGCTTCATTGACCTCAAATAAGTCAACGTCGTCGAAACCTAGGTTGACCTTATCCAGCGCCTGGCGTGCTGAAAGGTACGGCACCGTGTGCAGGTACGGCGGCCGTTCGGACACCTGGCCCTGTGAGACTATGGTGGCCAGCGGTTCGACGCCCTGCTCCCGGGCACGCTCAGCGGACATGAGGATCAGGGCTCCTGCTCCGTCATTGAGGCCCGGGGCGTTGCCTGCGGTGATCGTGCCGTCCCTGGCGAACACCGGCTTGAGGGCCTCCAGCTTCTCGAGGGAGGTGTCCGGTCGTATGGACTCGTCTCTGTGCACAGAGTGGATGGATCCCCTGGAACCCGGGGCATCCACCGGCATCACTTCGTCACTGAACTTACCGTCATTCCAGGCCCGCTCAGCGAGGCGGTGAGAACGCAGGGCCCACTCATCCTGCTGCTCGCGGTCAACCTCGAACTCGAGGGCCACCTCTCCCCCGTACACTCCCATGTGGCAGTCCCCGAAACTGCACCACAGTCCGTCGGTGATCATGGCATCCTCGGCGCTCTTGTGTCCCATGCGGTAACCCCACCGCGCATCCCTCAGGAGATAGGGGGCCTGGCTCATGCTCTCCATGCCTCCCGCCACCACCACGGATGCATCGCCCGAGCGGATCATGAGCTCACCAAGGTTGGCAGCCCTCAGGCTGGACGCGCACACCTTGTTTATCGTGTCAGAGGGCACAGAAACGGGCAGCCCCGCGTTGATTGAGGCCTGCCGCGACGGAACCTGGCCGGCACCGGCCTGGATTACCATTCCCATCAGCACGTAATCCACCTCGGCCGAATCGAGGCGACTCCGCCCGACGGCCTCTCTGATCACCGTCTCTCCCAGGTCCACCGCGGACAGCTGAGAGAATCCGCCTCCATACTTACCGAAGGGTGTTCTCACTGCACTTGTGACTACTACCTCTCCCGACATAGGTGATCATCCTCCTTCCTCAGTGTCGCGGATGGCCTTGATGCCGCGTATCATCTCGGGTACGACCTTGAAGGCATCCCCAACCACGCCGTAGGTGGCTATCTTGAAGATGGGAGCATCCGGATTGCTGTTTACCGCGATGATCACGTCGGAGGAGCGCATGCCTGCCATGTGCTGGACGGAGCCAGAGATTCCGCACGCTATGTACACTGTGGGACTCACGGTCTTACCGGTCTGTCCCACCTGATGGGAATACGGCAGCCACCCCGAGTCGATCACCGGCCTCGAGGCACCCACCGCGCCTCCCACGAGGCGGGCGAGCTCAAAGAGCATCTCGAAACCCTCAGGACCCCGGAGCCCGCGGCCGCCCGACACTATTATGTCGGCATCCTCTATCTTGACGCCCTCCTCCGCCTCCTGCACTGCCTCGAGCAGGACGGTGCCGATCCGGACCGTAGGGGCGAGCTCGTGAGGGTTGTCGTCGATGCAGATTCGATCCGGATCCGCACCGTCCTGCTCGAGGCAG
>PWUB01000314.1 GCA_003563755.1 Clostridia bacterium | reverse complement strand
GGCCGAAGGTCCGTTGCGTAAACAGGGCGGGTGTGCGGGGAAAGTATTCGTCCTTACCCGGGGAGGCCTGTCGACCACGTCAGTGGGAGCTAATAACCCGCGCCAGAAGGCGCGGCTGAGGCGACAGGAATCAGCAGACGTCATAGTAGGCGGGGGGAGTGTTCCTTGCCGAAGGACCGAACATGTTCGAGAGGATGGCTCCACTGAGTTCGAGGGATGCACACAGACGACAGAATACTCTTTCAGGAGCCGACCGTCGGGAGGAGGCGGTGAATCCGTCGTGGCCCGGCGGCGGGTCGCGTGCAACCCCGGCACGATCTGCAGACCATCCCGCGAAGAGGTCATTACTATATGGCCTATCGTCAACGAACATGAACCGCCGGATGCGGACCCGCATGTCCGGTGGTGTGGGGGGACGGCGGGGGTGACCCCGCCTCCCACCCGATTGTTTGGATATATCAGAAGCCTCGCTGGAACTGGGGTGTGATGATCTGGATTTCGGCCTCGTTCTGGAGCCTGTGAATCAGTTCTTCGCGCGAGGGAGCCAGGGCAGCCTTGTATGCGTACTCCACTTCATCTCGTACTTCTTCGAAGACTGCCTCTTGTGCTTCCTCTCGATCCGTCAGCTTGATGATGTGATAGCCCGCCTGAGTGACCACGGGCCCCCTCACCTCACCGACCTCCATGTCGAAGCAGGCGGCTTCGAATTCGGGGTACATGGTACCCGGTGGGAAGAACCCCAGGTCTCCTCCCTGGTTCCCGGATGCCGTATCCAGGGAGTAGCGTTCGGCCAGCTCGGCGAAATCCGCTCCGCCGATAACATCATCCAGTATCTCCTCGGCCTGCTCCTCGTTGCCGACGAGTATATGGGAAGCCCTGACCTGTTGTGGGATGTCGAAATCCTCCCGGTTCTCCTCGAAGAACTCCCGGACTTCGTCATCGGTGATCTCGACCTCGGCAAACCTGATCTCATCAAGGGCGGTTCCGATGAGAAGATTGTATCGGAAGGCCTCCTCGCTCATGCCGTACTGGGCAAGGAACTGCTCGAAGCCGAAATCCCCGAACTGGTCCTTCATGGAAGCAATTTCGGCATCTATATCCTCATCCGAGGGTGTGACCCCAGCTTTGTCTGCGGCCTCGAGGATGACCTGATACAGGATAAGGGTCTCCAGGGCTTCCATGCCGTAGACGTCCTCGAGGTGTTGCTGGAATTCATCTCGGGTTATTGTGTGTCCGTTGATCCGGGCCACGATCTCGCCGTTTCCCATGCCCGGGCTCAGGTACCATGCCACGCTGGCCCCGACCAGGGCTACGGTTACGAAAATCGCAACTGCCCACTTGATCCACGTCTTTTTCCTCATCCTATCATCTCCATCAAGGATCAGATTGTTCTCATATCCCAACACACCTACGTACCACATGAACAGTTTACAATGTGATGACATATGGGGCAAGGCACATCAGACACCTGCCCTGTCTTACCTGTTGATGAACCCGGCTGATGCCTCGGGCCGCCCGGGCCCTGGATCGCCGGCTTTTCGAATCGCTCCCGTATGTTAGAGGCTTTACGAGGTCATTGCTAGAACTGTATGGTGTAAAACTCAAAGGTACGAGAGGAGTACTGCCATGCTCTTCGATGTGGATGTGGTGTTCCTGTGGCTCGGCACCATCGTATTCATCGTGCCCACGGCCACGGGCTTGCTGCGAGGATCCCTGTCTGAGACGGCGATAAGCAGCGTCGTGGGCATCGTGATCATCGCGGTGGCTGCGATGGGTCCGGATAAGAAGGAGGAATTGGAGGAAAAGGAGGCCGCAAGCCTGATGCAGCAGTATCAGACGGCGGGCTTTTACTCCTTTATCGTGGCCACAGCGGGGGGCGCGGTGTGGCTTCTGTGGGATGTCTTGCGTGGCCGTCTGTCCATCGAGCTGATCGTTTTCTTGGTGCTGATCCAGATCCCTTACCTTGTGGCTAGGATCAGTTTCCGCCGCCGTTCCTACCTGCGGGAGAAAAGGAAGGAGAAGAGGAAGAGCAGAAAGAAGGAGTAGGGCAGAAGCTGGCAGGATATGGATGTCTGCGTGTTGAATACTGTTTACCATGCACAAAAATGCGTTCGCTGAGCAGACGAGATTCCTTGCCGTCCTGTTGGTCGTTCTGACGGCCGCCCTGGGCTGGCGGCTGGTTGCTGCATGTCCCGACCTCTACTTCACCCTGTCCGGGTCTCCTCCCCATCCAGTGAATCTCAACCAACCTGCTGTTGGGTCCGCCGATGACAGCGGTTTGAAAGTCTCGGAGGATGCCGAGGTCTTCGTCGTGAGCGATGGTCAGGTATGGGTGCACATACGGGGTGAGGTTCGAAGCCCGGGAGTGTACAGGGTTCCTGGGGGAACACGCCTGGCCGAGCTCATCGGGTTCGCCGGTGGGCTTACAGCCGATGCCACCACCGACGACGTGAATCTTGCCGTGCAGATCGCCGACGGTGATGAGATCACCATAGCCGCCCACGACGGGGAACAACAGGCCGGCACAGATGCTGTGGACATCAACACGGCCTGCGGTGAGCGCCTCCAGGAGCTGCCGGGGATCGGGCCCGTCCTGGCGCAGCGCATAATCGACTACCGGGAGCGTCACGGTGATTTCGTTTCCGTTGAGCAACTCGTGGACGTCAGCGGCATAGGCCCTGCTACCCTCGAGGGCCTGCGGGATAAGGCCGCGGTGCGCTGAGTCCTCACAGGCCGCCCCAGATCACCCCCACCACGGCCGCGGTCACGGCCACCACCAGGATCACGGGTGCGTATATCCGCGACACCTTCCCCAGGGATACATCGAAATAGCGGTTCGTCAGTATCAGGCACAGGTGCAGGGGAGACACCAGGTACGCGAGGAAGGCGAAGCAGTAGGACAGCATCACGTAGACCAGCACGTTCCTGTCCATGGCCTGGGCGATGGGGATTATCACCGGGATCACCACCGCGACTGTGCTCGAGTGAGACGCAGATACGAAGCCGATGAGCACCGCCAGTGCCGCCGCCACCAGGTACAGGGGAACTCCCCTCTGCAGCATACCGGTCATCAGTGTGTCGAAGGTGGTTGTTTGGTCCACGCTCGCCCGGAATATCATGATGGCCACCATGGCAGCGACTATCAAGTAATCGATGTCGGTCAGTAGTCGGGGGAGGAGGTCGGTCGGGTTGCCGCCGTCGGGCCCATGCTTGATCCCCACCAGTACCACGCCAAGCACCAGCCCCACCAGCAGTGAGAGAGCCAGGTGCACACCGAACACGAGGTGCAGCACCAGTCCGACCACCAGGGGAGAAGCGTGATAGGTGAAGCTCTTCGCAGCCTCCAGCAGTGATGAGAATTCCCTGGCACCGGATTCGTCAGCCTCCACGAGCCCGTAACCCGGTGACCTTCTGAGGATGAAGTAGTAGCCTGCGGCGAGCATAGCCACTGCCATCGGCCACTGGATCATGATGAGATCGAGGATGCCGATTCCCGACAGCCTCGAAGCAAGGATGTAGGTGGGCATGAAAGGGAAAACGAAGTACCAGCTGTGTCGGAAGATGATGTTGGCAGCTGATTTTCGCGCCGGCTTGAGGTCCTGTCGGTCTCCCAGGCTGTCCACGATGGGTGCGGAGACGATGGCTCCTCCTACCATGGGCATGGCCCCGATGAGCCCGGGAACGATCATCGTCGTCAGTCCATCGTTGTTGAGCATTCCCCGCAGGGCCTTCACCATTTCATCGAAGAAACCGTGCCGGTTGAGCAGTCCCGACAGGGAAGTGATGATCGCCACGATCAGCGCAAGGTCCACGGTGTCGATGTCTATGATGGCCGACCAGAAGAGCCGCGCTATGAAGCCCAGGCCTCGACCAGAACTGATGAGTACGAGGGATGAAGCGAGCAGCATGGCCAGGGCCAGCGGCTGCTTCTTGTTGACCATCAGAATAATCACGACAAACGCCGTCACGAGTCCCACGACTTCTAACATCTGAGTATGCACTCCGATCAATCAAGCCACCAGTTTACAGTCAGTGTAGCCCCCAGCCAGCTCATGGCCAAAGCCAACAGAGCAAACTGACTGATGCTGTGTACGAAGACGATTGTTGCGTAGTTTATTATCCACAGGGACTGTTGAGGCAGTGTCCAGGCGATATCGGCCCCGTACAGGTACGTGTACGTACCCGCGGGTATCATCATGAACACAACCGTGGTAATCACGGACTGCAGAGTTCCCGCGAACAGGCGCGGCAGCGTGTAATCTCCCCCCTTCGCGATCATCAACCCCGATAGCATTCCCACGGCAGCCGCCGCCAGGATCCCCTGGGCCCGCAGTCCCCGGTACCAGGCGGGGAAGAGCGAGGCGTCTCGTACGTCCGTCATTGAGAACCGGGC
>PWUB01000348.1 GCA_003563755.1 Clostridia bacterium | reverse complement strand
TCTGCAGAAAGTCCGTTACCTCCTCGAGCTCGGTCTTGACCTCGTCTATGCCGGCCACATCGTCGAAGGTGACCTTGGGAGCATGTTCAGGGGTGTGCAGCTGGGCCCGACTCCTGCCGAACTGCATCACCCGGTTGCCGCCACCCTGGCTCTGCTGCATGATGAAGAAGAAGGCGGCTATCACCAACAGGACCGGGAGGAAGCTGGTGAGCAGCGCCATCCACCAGGCACCCGTCTCAGGTTCGTGGATCTCGTGGTTCACCTCGTGCTGGCGCAGAAGGTCCAGGAGCAGAGGATCGTTGGTGGGCACCGTGGTCTCGAACTGAGCACCGTCCTGCAGGGTTCCCCTGGCGTGTCCCGTAGCCGCCGTCTGGTACGTTATGTCCACCTCGGCCACTCTTCCCTCCTGTACCAGTCTCAGGAACTCGGAATAGGAGTACTCGGCCGGAGGCTCGGTCTGTCCGGCCAGAAACTGGACCACGGTGAGCACCAGGAAAAGAAGCACCAGGTAGAAGGCAACGCTATGAAAGATCCGGGTCCATCTCATTCTCGTCCTCCTCTGCAGAAAGCAATATGGCCGACATCTTCACCGTGATCTCGGCCAGAGGTCGTCGTTTTGTGCCCACAGATGTAGTATTCGCAGGGTTTCACTCTCCACCCTATAGTCATGATTCAACCTCAAACCAGCTACCCACACAATATTGTCATCAGAAATTATTAAAGGTATATTATCTCGCTGCATACGAGGGATCTTCTCATCGACGAAAAGATCCTGAAGCTTCTTCTCGCCTGACATCCCCAGGGGCCGAATCCGGTCACCCGGATACCACCCCCGCACCCTCAGGGGCAAGTCCACCTTATTATAATCGATGAATGTATGGGTAACAAGGCAGGGCGGATGCCCCCCCAGGAGGGCTTTCTTCACCGCGGACGCCTGCTCCCTCGTGAGCAGACGGCATCCCAGCATCCATCCACCTAGTACCAGCCTGCCTCCGACGGGCAGGACCGACTCGCCCAACCGCGCCGTGCAGCTGCCCTCGATCCTCGAGACGGTGAAGCCGTCGTAGGTGGTCCGCACCACCGCCTTCGCTGGCAGGTGCAGGGTCCTGGCGGGCGCTCCGGAGGCGATGACGGCCAGGGCATCCTCCACGGCGGTGTAACCGAGGTCATCCCCGGTGCCGCTCACGATCCGGTACGCGAGCCTCAGCAGCCTCCTCTGAACGGCCACCGGCTGACCCAAAAACCCGTCGCCTGCAAACTCTATGCTCCGTGATCCTCCCGGTTCGAAACCCTCCGGTCGCGCCAGGGATCGGAACAGGCGCCCGGCGTGCCGGGCTGTTAGCTGTTCCTCCCCTCGGACTATGTCCGCCGTCTGCGACAGGGATTTTCGCACCGAGGGGTTGAACCACTTCTCGAGGTAGGGTATGAGCTGCCGGCGCACCCGGTTGCGCTGATACTGCAGGGAGCGGTTGGTGGAATCCTCGCGGTAGGAGAGTTCCTGGTCCCTGCAGTACTGCAGCACCCCGCGGCGTGGGATCTCCAACATGGGGTGAACGAAGATGCCCCGGCGGGGAAGGATGCCCGCCAGGCCCGAGGTTCCGGCACCGCGCAACAGGTTCAGGAGAACCGTCTCTGCCTGGTCATCCCTGTGGTGGCCCAGCGCCACGGCGTGGCCTCCGACCCCCGTCCGTACCTCGCTCAGAAAGCGGAGGCGTCCGTCGCGGGCCTCCTCCTCGGAGGTGGGAGCGGGGGTGAGCCGGGTAACATGCAGGGGAAGTCCCCATCGATCACCCAGGGCCCGGACGAAGGCCTCATCCGCGTCAGATTCGCCCCCCCTCATACCGTGATTGACGTGGGCCAGCGTCAGTTCAAGGTCCATCCGCCCCAGCAGGTGGGCCAGGACAACTGAATCGACCCCGCCCGAAACGCCCACCACCAGGTGAGCACCCCGGGGGATCCGGCACTCTTGTCTTAGAAATCTCTCAACCCTGTTCAGGAGGGTCCGCGAATCCACGATCATCGTCCCCCAATACCCCTTTTCCAGAAGTATAGCACATCCGGTGCGGTTCGACCGGTGCATTCTGCCGGGAAATGGGATCTTTCGGGACCCTCATTCATAATCCTGAAGCGCCACGACCTCACCCGCGGAGTCCCCGGAGGGATCCAGCACCTCCGCGACCGCCCTCGCGGTGTCGAGATTGGTCAGGCAGACGACCCCCATGTCGGCGGCCATCCGCCGGATCCGGAATCCCTCCCGCCGGGGCCTGCGGCCCCGCGTTATGGTGTTGATGATCAGGTCAACGGAACCGTCGCCGATGATCTCTCCGATGCCGGGGTAGTTGACATCGGTCTCGGAGAGCTTGCGTACCCTGCCCACGGACTCACCCTGTCCAGAAAGGAAGGCCGCGGTGCCCGCCGTGGCCAGCACCCGCCACCCGCGCTGGGCGAAGGCACGCACCACTGAAGCAGCGGTCTCCTTGTCGCGGTCAGCAACGGTGACGAGAAGTGTGCCCCGTCGGGGGAGTTGAAAGCCCGCGGCCAACAGTCCCTTGTGCAAGGCCGCGTCGGAGGACGATGCCATCCCCATGACCTCGCCCGTGGACTTCATCTCCGGTCCCAAGAACGTATCCACCCCGTCCATCTTGGCCCAGCTGAAGACCGGAACCTTGACACCGTATGCTCCCTGCCACGGGTGAAGTCCCGTCTCGTACCCGTGCGCGGACAACTTCTCGCCCAGCAGCGCCGCCGTGGCGAGCCTGACCATGGGCACCCCCGTCATCTTGGTGAGGAAGGGAACGGTCCTGCTGGAACGCGGGTTAACCTCCAGCACGTGCAGGCGGCCGCCGTGCAGCACGAACTGCACATTGACCAGTCCGACCACGGGCATCTCTCGGCATATCCGCACCGTCGTCTCGACCATCTCCTCCACCTGTTGGGGGGTCGCACCCCGGGTCGGATACACGGCTATGCTGTCTCCGGAATGGACACCCGCCCACTCGATGTGCTCCATGACCCCGGGCACGACGACCGTCTCCGCATCTGATACCGCATCCACCTCGAACTCGGGTCCCTGGAGGTACTTGTCCACCAGCACGGGCCGGTCAGGGGATACGGAGACCGCGGAGTCCAAGTATCCCCTCAGCTCATCCCCGGAGGCGATGATCTCCATGGCCCGGCCGCCCAGCACGTACGACGGGCGCAGCACCAGCGGGTAGTCCAGCTCCGAGGCGACCTCGAGGGCTTCCTCCACGGTGGTGACGGTGCGTCCGGGGGGCTGGGACACGCCGATACGGTCCAGGAAACTATGGAAGCGGTCCCGGTCCTCTGCCATGTCGACGGCATCCGGGCTGGTGCCCAACACTTCGAAGCCGGCCTCGTGAATATCATCCGTGAGGTTGATGGCCGTCTGACCGCCGAACTGGGTTATGACCCCGGTGACATCCTCCCTCTCGAGGACGTTCAGTACATCCTCGGACACCAGGGGCTCGAAGTAGAGGCGGTCTGAAACGTCGAAATCCGTGCTCACCGTCTCCGGGTTGTTGTTGATCATGATAGAGGTGAGTCCCGCGTCCCGCAGCGCCCCAAGGGCGTGAACCGAGCAGTAGTCGAACTCGACCCCCTGTCCGATTCGGATCGGTCCTGACCCGATGACCGCCACCCTGTCCGTCCCCGTAACCCTGGCCTCGTCCTCGCCTCCGTAGGTCGAATAGTAGTAGGATGAGACGGCCTCGAGCTCCCCGGCGCATCCATCGACCATGCCGTATGCGGGCTGGACTCCCCACCGCTTCCGCATCACGGTCACTTCCCTTTCAGAAAGACCCAGGGCCTTCCCTATGGTCCCGTCGGACAAACCCCGGCCCTTGAGGCGCCAGAGGTCCTCCCGCCCCAATTCACCAGCGCCATCTCTCAACGCCCGCAGTTTTTCTGTATCCTTCACTATGAGTGCGATCTGCTCCAGGAAGAAGGGCGATATCATGGTCCTGTGGGCCAAAAGCTCCATGCTCACACCCCGCTTCAGACACTCGGCCAGGCTGAACAGGCGCCGGTCATCGGCCCGGGCAGCGGTGTCCAGGAGCTCCTGCACTCCGAGAGCCTCGAGGCCCGGTGCCTCCAGCCCCTCCCAGCCGAGATCGAGGGAACGGAGGGCCTTGAGAAGGGCGGCCGTGAAGTTGGTCTCGATGGCCATCACCTCGCCCGTGGCCTTCATCTGGGTGCCGAGGTAGCGGTCGGCGAAGGGGAACTTATCGAAGGGCCAGCGGGGGATCTTGAGGACCATGTAGTCCAGGGCCGGTTCGCTGTCGCCGAAGGGAGCCCCGGTGACGGGGTTTTCGATCTCGTCAAGGGTCAGCCCCACCGCTATCTTCGCCGCCACCTTGGCGATGGGGTACCCCGTGGCCTTG
>PWUB01000043.1 GCA_003563755.1 Clostridia bacterium | reverse complement strand
CCACCACCGGCGTGTCAGCTGCCGCCAGCATCTGTCTCACCACGATCGACGCACCGCACCCTGCACACAGGCGGTGCCCACCGGTGAGAGTGACTTCTCTTTTCGAAAGCTCTCTCAGGTTCGTCGCCATGGGCTCACACCTTCCTACTCACGTACGCCCAGGTACGTAATCGGCCGCAGGATCCGGCCCGTACGGGCAGTTTCAAGAGTCTCGTCGAAGACCTGTCGAATATGATCAGGCCTGGTGTCGCGACCACCCAGACCGTAGATGTAGTTGGACACCAGGGGACGCTCTGCTCGATCGTAAAGGGCATGTCGGACGGCGTGATACACCGGGCCACCGGCGAGGGAGAACGTGTCGGAACGGTCCATCACTGCCACGGCCGGCAGCTCGCCCAGGGCGTCGTTAAGCTCCTTCACGGGTAGGGGGCGGAAGACGCGGATCTTGACCAATCCGACCTTCTTTCCCTCGGACCGCATGGCGTCGACGACATCCTTTGCGGTGCCCGCGGTGCTTCCCAAAACGACGACGACGGCCTCGGCATCATCGGTGCGGTACTCCTCGAAGAAGCCGTACTCCCTACCCGAGAGCTGCTCGTACTCTCTCGCTACCTCGGGAATGACCTTCTCGGCGTACTCCATACCCTCGATCTGCTGCCGCTTGTGCTCGAAGTACCAGTCCTGCAGGTCCAGGGCACCGTAGGTCGTCGGATTGTCGACGTCCAACAGCGAATACTCCGGCTCACGCTGCCCTATCCAGCTGCGGACGGTGTCGTCGTCGAGAATGTAGAGGTTTTCCAGGGCATGGCTGATGATGAATCCGTCCATGCAGACCATGACCGGCAGCTGCACGTCCGGATGCTCGGCGATCCGCACGGCCTGGATGGTGTTGTCGTATGCCTCCTGAGAATTCTCCGAGTATAGCTGGATCCACCCGGAGTCCCGGGCACCCATGCTGTCGGAATGATCGCAGTGGATGTTGATGGGGCCGCTGAGAGCCCGGTTTACCACAGGCATCACGACGGGCTGACGGTAACCCGAGGCTATGTAGAGGACCTCCCACATCAGGGCTAGTCCGTTGGCGCAGGTGGCGGTCATAGACCGCGCGCCCGCAGCGGACGCTGCAACTACTGCGCTCATGGCACTGTGTTCGCTCTCAACGCGAACGAAATTGGTATGTACCTCTCCGTCCGCCACAAAACTGGAGAACATCTGCACTATCTCCGTCTGTGGTGTGATGGGATAAGCTGCCACCACGTCCGGGTTTATCTGCCGCATCGCTGCTGCGACGGCCTCGTTCCCGGTGAGAGCCACACGATCAAATTGCGTGGCTGTACTCATGAGATTCATCTCCTCCCGTGCAGAATCGATCTATTTCTCTGGCTCCATCGTGAGCGCCTCGGTGGGGCACTCGAAGGCACAGATGCCGCACCCCTTGCAGTGATAGTAGTTGACCCCGGTGACCTCGCCATCCTCATCCACGTTGATGGCCGAATCCGGGCAGTACACCCAGCAAAGACGGCACTGGACGCAGGCCTCCTCATCGTACACGGGACGCTGGCTGCGCCAGTCTCCGGTCTCATAGTCTCTGGCGTTGCCTCCCCACGGGAGCACGCCACCCCGGGGAACGTCCTTCCACGTAGCATCGGGCCGGGGCGTACCACTGCTGTCGCAATTGCAGCATACCTCGCGGTCCGCGGTCACTCGCTCTGCACCTCCTCGTAAGCGCGCTTGATCGCCTCGATGTTGCCCTCAACGATCTCGGGGCGACTGCCGAATTTCTTCTCCAGTTCTTTCTGCATGATCTGAAGAAAGGCGTCGAACTCCAGCATCCCGGTCACCTTGACCACGGCACCCAGCATGGGGGTGTTGGGAATGGGTCTTCCGATGGTGTCCATGGCGATGCTGCTGGCGTCGACGGTGGAGAGGCTCCTGCCGTCAAGACCCATCTCATCTCTCATGGTCGTGGGATCCTTCGGAGTGTTGATGACTATGACTCCATCCTCAGCCAGGCCGTCCGTGATCCCCACGGACCGTACCAGCGAGGCATCCAGGACCACCACTACATCCGGTTCGGCTACCGCTGAATGAATTCTGATCTGCTTGGACGAGACCCGGTTGAAAGAAGCCACGGGTGCTCCCATCCGTTCGGGTCCGTATTCCGGGAAGGCCTGAACATACCGTCCAGCAGCCGACGCTGCCTCGGCGAGCAGGTCTGCAGCCGTCTTGGCGCCCTGTCCGCCGCGACCGTGCCATCTGATCTCCAGTACGTCATCCATACGAATCCTCCTAACCCTCTCTTCCCTCGACAACAGGCCGAAAATCTGAAACAGGCGGGAAAGTCTCTTCGGCCCGCTAATCCGCTTACGCCGACACAACACGTACAAGCGGCGATGCGGCCACAACATCACCGCAGAAGGGCAAAACTGATTTTGGCAAATTCAAATGTAGTCTAACATGGACCCTGAGGAGCGTCAAGAAACGCGCTCCAGGGGGACTCCGCCGTGAGGACCCGTCCCCCCGCTGATGGATCTTAACAGTCGGCCATTTGCCGAGCGAAAGTGTCAGCCCCCGATAGGGGCTGGGGATCGGACAGGGCAACATCCTTGAAGGGAGTGGGTCGGGGAATCGGACCGGCTACAGGTACCTGTCCCTGACGGCCCTCACGAAGGGGGTGAAGTCATCCAGGTGCTCTTTGACTACAGTCCAGATCTCCTCGCTGTCGACGTCGTCGTATACATGCACCACTCTATTCCTGAAGCGCGCCATGGCTTCGTAGGTATCTGCAAGATCCTTCGGGATGAGGCCATGGGTGACGGAGAGATGGACCGCTTCACCATAAGATTGCGGGATCCCCCATCCCTCCCTGCTGCAGGCGTGAGCACATATGTCGAGCATGGCCTCGATGGTGACCTGAAGCATCCGAACCGCAGCAGCCTCGTACACTGGATCACCCCGGAATTCGCCCGGGTCCATAGCGGCGAGCCTACGTAGCTGGCACAGCTGTTGACCCATAAACCCGAGCTTCCGGCGAATGCGATCTGTGTCCACGTTCACGGGATCCTCACCTTCAAACCTGCATCGAAATCCTCACATATCCGACGGAAATCCGGCTCAAAATCACAGTATAGTTTGATAACTCTCTCGACGTAGTCAGCGAGGAGCACATTGTCTCTCACGTACAGGGGAGTACCCTTCTTGAGGACCTGGAACTGAAAGATGATCGAAGACGAACGGAGATTCGTGACATCCAGCCGATCAGAACCCACCGCCCTTGAAAAAGCCGCGTCCACCATCAACTCGGCCATGAGATCCAACTCAACACCGGGCATGGGCACGAAGGCGAGGTCCAGGTCAGAGGTGGGGGTCTCATGCTCGGTGCCGTGAGAGCCATGAAGATAGACGGCGAGAATTTCCTCCATCTCTGCCGCCAACTCCTTTACTGCCTTCAGCTTCTCAGTCCCGGGGGCCACGGTGTCACCTCCAGTCACCGGCTTGCTGCTGTCATTGTCCATCATGATCTTACCACGGAGTTCCGTCTGGTGCGAGCCCTACCGGCGGTGGTGATCTCCAGGTCACGGGGACGCGGGATAGTCCCCGGGAGACGGGGATGAAGATGAGACTGGGCCGCGTGTACGCGGCAGCACGGATGAATGAGCAGACAGCTGAAGGGAAGAGCCCCACGGAGCGGACATGATTATGGAGCGATGTACTGGATGATGGCCAGCACGATCACCCCGGGCACACCGAGGAATCCTGCTATCAAGGCCGTCACGGGATTAATGGCTATGCCGAGTCCCACCAGGCCTCCCACCAGGTTCACCAGCCACAGGACGATACCCCCGAGAATGCCGTTGTACACAGCAACCAGCACCCACCTGAGGGGCAAGTAAAAGAGCCGCACCACCACGTACAGTAGAAGCAGTCCGAATAGGAACGCAAGCACCAGTGTGTAGTCCACAGTCCTCCCACCTCGTAGAACTCTATGCCGGGCAAATGTAAATCATGCAGGAAAGTGGCGAGCATGTCCATGTGAGACGGCCATACACAGCGCTGCCTCAGGCGTCGCGCCTGCGCTCGCCGGTCTCGGAGCGCATGCGGTGTAGGAGGTAGCTGTATTTCTTCTCAGCCGCCGCAAGCAGGTGGACAGCGTGATCCACCAGCGCGGGATCGGAAACGTTCTCGAAGTAGGATCGGGCGTTCTTCCATTCCAACCTGGCTTCTTCCACGGCCTCCCACCACTGCTGATCTTCTTCTGAGAGGTCTTCATCTGTGGGCGGATTGAGACGATCTGCAAGCTGACCAAGGAAACGTCCCGCTCCCTCGGTTATGTCCCTGGTTCCCATCTTGATGGCCTCCCCACAATGGGCTCTCCTCACAACTGTATGCAGCAACTCGGGAAAAGTTCTT
>PWUB01000036.1 GCA_003563755.1 Clostridia bacterium | reverse complement strand
CTGGTTAACGCCGGACTGATGACCCTTCCCCAGGCCCTCGGTGTGATCATGGGTGCCAACATCGGTACCTCCTTCACCGCCCAGCTCATCGCGTTCAACCTCTCGGAGATCAGCCTGCCGGCCATCGGGATCGGATCGTTCATCATCCTGTTCTCCCGGAGGAGGGTGCCCCGCAACGTGGGTGGCTGCCTGGTGGGTTTCGGCACCCTGTTTCTGGGTATGTCCTTCATGCAGGATGCGGTGGCGCCCCTGCGCTATCAGCACGCGTTCCAGAACCTGATGCTCATGATGGCCGATCATCCAGTCTGGGGCATGCTGGTGGGGTTGGGTATGACGGCTGTCCTGCAGTCCAGCTCGGGAACCATCGGAATTTTGCAGGGCTTTGCACAGCAGGGCGTCATCTGTCTACGGCTCTCGCTGCCGATTCTCATCGGTAGTAACGTCGGTACCACGATAACCGCCCTGCTGGCGAGCCTGGGAACCTCCATAAGCGCGCGGCGGGCCGGCGTGAGCCACACCATCTTCAACCTGGTGGGTGCGGTGTTGTTCTTCCTGGTCATGCCACCCTTTGTCTCGTTTTTTGAGGGGATGTCTCCCGAACCCATGCGCCAGATCGCCAACGCGCACACCTTTTTCAACACCCTCAACACCCTGGTGCAGCTGCCCTTCATATACCTCCTCGCCCGCCTGGTCACCCGCATCATCCCCGGCGAGGTGGTACAGCTGAGGCACGGTCCACAGTTTCTGTCCGACAGCCTCCTGGATGCTCCCGAGATGGCGATGATCCAGGTGCGACGCGAGCTGGTGCGGATGTCCGCCATCGCCATGGAGATCGTCGATGACGCCATGGAAGCCTTCCTGACGGGCAACGTGGGCAAGATTCAGAGCGCCTTCGAAAAGGAGGAGGTGGTCAACGACCTCGAAAAGGCCATCACCCGCTACCTCGTGCGCCTGTCCCGTTCAGACCTGACCACGAGGATGTCCGTGGAGCTAACAACTCTCATGAACATCACCAACGATGTGGAGCGGGTGGGAGACCACGCTGAGAACATTGCGGAACTCGCCGAGGAGAAGTACAACAACCGACTGCCGTTCTCGGATCAGGCTTACGTCGATACCCGGGAGATCTACGGAAAGGTCAAGTACATCCTGGAGATGGCCAGAAACCTCGTCGAGGATCCTGAGAACCGGGCCCTGGCCGAGGCCATCGTGGTGGCAGAGGAGGAGGTCGACGAGATGGAGGAACTCCTGCGCAACCGCCACATAGCACGCCTCAACAGCGGCAGGTGCTACCCCGAGTCAGGCGTGGTGTTTCTCGACATCCTGTCCAACCTCGAACGCGTGGCAGACCACGCATCCAGCATCGCGTACCTGACCCTTGAAGCCCTGGACTGATGGGCCGCCAAGACCCAGGAGGGGGCCCGGGAAACCGACTCAGGATAAAGGCGGGCAGTCACACGTTCCGCGGTGCACAGGAGGTCTGTACACCCCATTCACCATACGTGCGATCACCAACAGTCCGGATTATGTGCCGGCGGCCTTGAGATATGGATTGACCGCCAGTTCCCTCTTTACCGTGGTTTTTGGGCCGTGACCTGGATACAGGATGGTATCCTGCGGCAGGGTGGCGATGGATTCTCCCAGGCTCTTCATCAGGCTGGCATGGGATCCACCCGGAAAGTCTGTCCGCCCCACGGATCCGGCGAAGACCGTGTCTCCGGTGAAGGCCACACCGGGTGCCACCAGGATGATGCTGCCGGGAGTATGTCCCGGCGTGTGACGCACGGTCAGGGCGTGCTGTCCGATGCAGATCTCGTCGCCGTCCTCCAGTATGCGCTTCACGTCGGGAAGGTGGATCTGGGTGCCGATGAACTGGGTCAGGTTGCGGGCTGGGTCCTCATAATAAGGTACGTCGTCGGTATGCAGCAGGACGCCGGCGCCCGTCAGCTCCGCGATCGCTCCCAGGCCGCCCATGTGATCAGCATGGGCGTGGGTGAGCACGATGTGCCGGACGGTCCATTCACCGCACTCCCGCTGGAGTGCCTGTGAGGGGGCCCCCGGGTCCACGACCACTGCCTCCGAGGATTCGGTGTCGCAGACCAGGTAACAGTTCGTACCCATATGACCCACGACCATGGTCTGCACCTGCAGCTGGTGAGCAGAAGTCATCCATAACCATCCCTTCCAAGGGCGCTCCAAGATTGACGCTCGAACGCTTTCATGATACAAAAAAGCAAGGCTTTCGTGCCAGCAAGCTGTGACAGCGATGACGAGGAGTAGTAACCGGGACGGGGCAGAAGCAGAGAGCGGGGACCGGTGAGACCCCGCCTGTCGGCCCCGGCGAATGGACCTCCGAGCACCGCTCCGAAAGACCAGTAGGAGGGCGGATGCCGACCGATAGCACGGCGACCCGGCAGCAGCGCGTCTGCCGGTGTGAGGTGTGCCTTCGGGCGAAGAAGGGTGGCATCGCGGGTGAACGGCTCGTCCCTTGCGGCGGGTCGTTTTCTGATTTGGAGGGGAGAACATGCACGATTTGAGAGTGGTAGTGGAGGAGATAGAGGGTTTCTGTGACCTGCCCATGAAGGTGGGTGACTACTTCGAGATCTCCGGGGGGCGGATTCACATCCCCCCCGGCAAGTACATATGCCTCTGGGCCCTGCAGAGCCTGATGCCCATGCTGCCTGTCAAGCAGCGGAAGATCGCCGAGGAGAACGACTGGATACCCCACACCGACCGTATGACCTGCCCTGATCCCAACGGCCGGGTGATTTACCGCATCGAGGTGCTGCCCGCCGGTTGTGTTCCCACCGATGGTGAGGACCTGCAGGCAGCCGGGGCCTCCGATGACAGGCGCACTCCACCCAGGCGAATGCTCGTGGATTCCGACCTCTGCTCCGGATGCCTCAGGTGTGAGGCTGCCTGCAGCTTCTTTCACACCGGGGCTTTCGCGCCGGCCAAGAGCCGCATCTACGTACACAAGGCGGAACCGGGAGAGGACGTTCCACGGGTCTGCCGCCAGTGTGGCAATGCCCCCTGCGTGGCTGCGTGCGAGGCAGGTGCCCTGCATAGAGACCCCGAGACTGCCGCCGTCCTGTGGGACAGCGGTGCCTGCACGGGGTGCGGTGTATGCGTGAAGGGGTGTCCCTTCGATGCGGTGCGCATGGATCCCGAGGACGGTGTTCCCCTGTTCTGTGACCTCTGCGGCGGTGAGCCTGAGTGCGTCGGTGCCTGCCCCACCGGGGCCATACACTACGGTACGGGTGACTCCTGGCAGAGGGTCCGCGACAGGCTGGCGGATGATGAAGGCGGTGGGAGCTGCGATGGCTGAACCCCTGCGTCACGGCTACACGGGACGCACCCTGCGGGTGGACCTCTCCGAGGGGCACCACGAGGTCGAGGAGACTCCCCGCACCGCCGTCCGTAGGTTCCTGGGGGGACGGGGCCTGAACAGCCACCGACTCTTCGAGGAGGTTGCACTCGACATTGATCCCCTCGGGGCAGGCAACAAGCTCATCATCGGGGTGGGGCCTTTGACCGGGGCCGGCATATCCGGGGCGGCGAGGGTGACCTTCACGGCGCTTTCGCCGCAGACTGGAATCCTGGGCGATGCCAATGCCGGGGGCTTTTTCGGACCCGAGATCAAGTTCGCCGGCTACGACCAGGTCATCCTTGAGGGTAAGGCAAAAAGCCCGGTATGCGTCGTCATACGGGATTCGGAGGTCGCCATCATCGATGCCGGCCACCTGTGGGGTCTCGACGTGGCCGATACCCAGGCGGCCCTGCGGCGCGAGCTGAGAGACCCCCGTGTCCAGGTGGCAGCCGTGGGCCCGGCCGCCGAGGCGGGAGTGAAGTTCGCCGGCATATTCTGCAACGTGGCCCGGGCCGCCGGCCGCACCGGTATGGGAACCGTCATGGCGGCGAAAGGTGTCAAGGCCATCGCCGTCCGCGGTACCGGTGGGGTCGTACCGGCGCGGCCGGAGGCCTTCCTGCACGAGGCACGCACTCTCGACGAGGAGCTGACGGCTCATCCCGATTACCCGGCCCGGGTGAAGATGGGTACTACGAAGCTCGTACGGGCTCTCAACACCTTCGGATGCCTGGCCACCCGGCACTTTCAGACCGGGCGGTTCGAACACGCAGACAGGGTGAGCGGCGAGAGGCTGGCCGACACCTACAGGAAGAAGGGCAAGGCGTGCTACGCCTGCAACATACCCTGCAGCAGGCACGTGGTCGTGCCCGGCCCGGATGGTTTCGAAATGGAGGGTCCGGAGTTCGAGGGCCTGGCAGGCTTCTCCTCCCGGGTGGGAGTGTCGAGTCTCAGGGCGGCCCTGGAAGCCGCAGAGTTCTGCAACCAGTCGGGTATGGATGTCATCAGCGCGTCGGAGGTGATCTCCTTCATGATGGAGCTGTACGAGGAGGGGATCGTCTCGCGCGGTGAATGCGACGGACTGGACCTGTCCTGGGGCAACCACCGGGCGGTGCGCGAGCTGTTGAGGAAGATATCGCGGCGGGAGGGAATCGGAGACCTCCTCGCTGACGGCGTCGCTGCTTCGGCAAAGCAGATAGGCAGGGGCAGCGAGGACCTGGCCATGTGCGTGAAGGACCTGGAGATATTCCAGGCAGACCCCCGCGGAATCAAGGCATACGCCCTGGGCATAGCCGTGGCGAGCCGCGGAGGCGACCACTGCCGCTCCGAACCATCCTTCGAGTTCACTGCTAGCAGTGAGGAGGCCGTACGCCGCTACAAAACGGCGGACGCCGCGGACAGACTGCTGCCCGGGGGCAAGGGACTGGTGGTCAAGGAAGCGGAGGAGATGGCGGCCCTTGCGGATTCTCTGACCATGTGCAAGAACACGGTGGTCAACATGGATGCCGTGGACTACGACCGGAGTGCGAGGATACTGGAGGCTCTCACCGGGATACCCACCGACGGTGAGGGCGTGCGCACGATCTGTGAGCGAGTGGTGAATCTCGAGCGCCTGTATCTCGTTCGCGCCGGCCTGGACGCGACGGACGACCGCCTTCCCCGCCGCTTCACCGAGGAACCCCTACCCGGGGATTCGGGTCCGTCCGCGGGAAGCCTCGTCGAGCTGGATGAAATGCTCGCCGAATACTACGGCGCCCGGGGGTGGGACGAAAGGACCGGACATCCCACGCGGCAGAGGCTCTCGGAGCTGGACCTCGCCCGGGAGGGACGTATCGCTGGACTCGGATAGTCAGAGGCTGATGGCCGGCGCATGATCGCGCATGCCACGAAAGGGAAGGTAACGGCGGCAGGGAGGAGATCGGAGTATGCAGGCAGTACTGGTGTGGCTGGTCGGACTCGGCGGAGCCGTTGGAACCGCTGCGCTGATATGGGGAGCCCTCGCTGGTCGCGCAGCCGGAGAGCGGCGTGCTGCCCGGCGGCTGGGGGTCGTGGCCGTTTTCTGGGCCGGGGTCTCGGGCATCGGAGTGCTGGTGCCGGCTGCCGGGGCGGGTGTGATCAGTGTCGCCGTCCTCCTGGCCCTGGGAGTCCTGTTTCCGAGGGCCAGGACCGTCGAGAGCCCCCTTCCCTCAGCCGAGCCCTACGATGAGCGCGACTGCTTGTTTTCCCGCAGTGCCTACCTACCGGGTACCGACGCCTACCGTGATTACTACCAGCGCCATCCGGAGCGTCAGCGCGCCGATGACTAGCTGCGCGAAATGCCCCCCCTGGCGGATCCGGGTGCCCTGGGCTACGATCCGACCGCCGCCGCCCTCATGCATTCGTCCTTCGAGCTCACCCGACAGATGCAGGCCGTGACTGAGGTCGGGACTGGAGGCGAGTCGATGTCTGGCGCCGGCGGGGCGGAACTGGTCAGGACCGCCGCCCTGCACTGGGGGGCGTGTACCGTGGGCTTCGCCGGGCTCGAGGAGGGGGACATCTACACTCACGTCGGCCGACGGTCCGGAGAATACGGTCGGAGAATATCCCTGGATCACACGTCGGCGGTGGTGTGCGGGGTGACGATGCGGTATTCGGCGGTCGCCACCGCACCGTCTCTCGCAAGCACCGCGGAGTCGGCGAGAGCCTACCTGGAGGTAGCAGTCATTGCCCTGGGGCTCGTCCGGGTCATTCACCGCCTGGGCTGGTCGGCACGGGCTCACATCGATGCGAACTACCTGGTGGTGGTTCCGCCCATAGCGGCCCGAGCGGGCCTGGGGGAGATCGGCCGGAGCGGACTCCTGGTGACGGAGAAATGGGGACCCAGGGTCAGGCTGGCGGTGGTGACGACGGATATGCCTCTACCCATCGGTGAACCCATCTCCTTTGGCCTCAAAGAGTTCTGCCGTATCTGCGGACGCTGTGCGCACGGGTGTCCCGCGCGGGCCATCGCGACAGGAGCACGACCCGGAATCAACCGTGGGGTCCGCAAGTGGACCGTCGACGGTGAGCGGTGCTACCGCTACTGGCGGCGAATCGGCACGGACTGCGGCCTCTGTCTCAAGACCTGCCCCTACACGAGGCCCGACGCCGGGCCCTACCGGGCATTAAGGCGGCTCGTGCGGCGGCGGCCCCTGGTGGCCCGCGGCGCCCTTGGAATCTACGACTTCATACACGGCAGGGCTCCCGGTGCCCGTCTGAGGGGAGTTGATGCACCCGACGCCCTGAGACGACACCGGTAGCCGCGAAGCGAGACGGGGATGGGGCCGGGGGCAGTCTCGGACCCCGGACCTCGATGGGCAATGTCAGAAGATCCGTTTGCGCGAGTATTCCAGCACTTCCTTGAGGCCGGCCTCTGCGATTACTTCCATGATCTCCTCGGTGGTCTTTCTCTCTGCCGGCCAGTCGCTGCAGTTGGCCACCCTGGCCATCACGCGGGCCACGAAGGTACTGTCGGTCCTGAGGTCCAGGGACGAGACCTTATCCAGGGTGTCCGCTATGGTGTGACCCCAGTTGCGCCCGGTGCTGACACCCTCCACGCTGCGCAGCGTACCGCTCGGCACTCCCAGGTACGAAAACGGGTACATGTCGGAGCTCATGGCGAAGACGGTGTCAGTGACGAAGGGCCAACTCATGTCCCGGGAAATATCAGCGAATACGGGCAGCAACTCCGGCCACGCCTGCAGCATGATCCCCTTGACTCCTCCCCGGCCTGCCCCGTCCAGGTTGAGCATGAAGTCGAAGTTGTCGAGCTCATCTCGGTGGGCCTCGACGTAGCTGCGGCTGCCGAACAGACCGATTTCTTCGACGCCGAAGCATATCACTCTCACCGTGCGGGCGAGCTTGCCCCTGTGCCGGGCCAGCAGACGTCCAGCCTCCACGGTGACCGCCGCACCGGAGGCGTCGTCCATGGCCCCGGGGGCGATATCGTGTCCGTCGAAGTGAGCGCCGATCACCGCCACCCGGTCATCCATCCCCTCGCCCTTGATGTCTCCGACCACGTTGAACGAGGTCATCTCTTTCACGGTGTTGTAGGTGTTTATACACACCCGCACCTCCCCGTCGGGGGACGATCTCGCCATCCGTATGAGCTCCATCCCCTCCTCGCGGGAGATAGCGACGGCAGGAATCTCGGCGCCCGGCCACAGTCCGCCCGTTTCCACCAGGAAGCCACCCTGGTCCCTCATCCAGATGAACCCCGCTGCACCGGCGTCAACGGCGCGTCCGTATTTCTCCAACCGGTGAATGCCCCGCCGTATCCAGTGGGGAGACTTGGCATCCACGATCACTATCTTGCCTTCGAGATCATTCCTCTGCGACTCCCACTCTGCCGGAGTTCCCAGGCCGACGTAGTGCAGGTCCCCCTCGACGCAGAACGTGCCGACATGGGGAAGGGCTATGACGTTAAATCCCTGCCGGACAGGCTCGAGGGCCGTCAGAGAGGCCGTGCCCCGTCGCCATCCCGTGTAAGTGAACTCCTCGGCATGCACATCCTCAAGACCGTACTCCTGCATCTTGTCCACCAGGTGCTGCACGGCCCTGCGCTCGCTCTCGGTGCCGCCGAAGCGCGAGCCCATCCCTGCCAGGTCTCGCACCATGGCGTAGGGTTCATCGGAGAGCAGGCCCTCGGCGAGAAGGTCGCGGTCGATGTCGCGCAGCTGGCTTTCATTGAACATCCCATCAGCCTCCCTCAGACCGGGTGTTGGTAAGTGAGTGAGCATAAAGCGGGCAGCACCCTACAGCGGCGGGTGAATGCCCTGAAGCATCCTTCGCCAGAACGAGCACAGCTCCTGCAGCGGGGCCAGTCGGCGGGTTGACATGTTGAGGATGGCTGGGCGATGCTGAAGAAGCCTGATCCGTTGAGAGGAGAACCCAGGGACTTACCGCCGGTTCGGTCCGGGCTGCCCGTTGATCCATGCTGCGCCGGCCACCCGGGCAACACGGAGCGGGTAGAGGGGTGCGGCACTGCATTTGCAGCCCGCCTCGCCTGCGATTGATCCCACGGGGAGGTTCATCTGGTGTCAGACAGCGATGACCAGCTGATCGGTGACGAGGACCAGGTCAGCCGGACGGTGCACGATCGTGACCCGACGGTCAGGTCTGCCTCCCGGCTGGCGCTGACCACGTTCGCTCTCCTGGCCGTGGTGGGCGGTATCATCTCGCCCCTGGTCTCCTTTGAAGTGGGGATGTTCATAACCCAGTGGGTCTTCGTGCTCGGACCCGCCGCCTGGTATCTCCGGCGGCACCGGGTCCATGTTCGGTCCTTCGTCCGGTGGCGGTCCCTGGCCCCCGAGTACATCCCGGTGCTAATGCTGCTGACGGCATCGGCGTACTTGCTCAACGTGGCGTTTTCCTTTGCGGCCCTGTATTTCCTCGTGCGCGTGGGCTTTCAGCCCATCGAGGTCATTCCTCCCCCGGAGACGATCTCACAGCTTCTGATCTATGTTCTCGCGGTGGCTGTGTCCGCGGGACTGTGCGAGGAGGTCCTGTTTCGGGGTGCCGTCATGCGCTCCATGGAGGAGGAGGGCCGGCTGCCCGCACTGGTCTTCAGCTCCTTTCTCTTCGCGGCCTTTCACGGATCGGCCATCAAGCTGGTCAACATGTTCCTCCTGGGGCTGTTGGTGGGCCTGGTGGTGATCAAGACGCGGTCAATAGGGGCGGGCATCCTCCTACACACCCTCAATAACCTCTTCGCCCTCGTCTACCTGTACTGGGCACATCGCGGGGGGCTCGGGGAGATCCTCGCCGCCATCCCTGTCTGGATGCTGGGCGTCGTGTTCGCATTGGCGATCATCGGCCTGGTGCGGGGGCTGGGGCAGCTGCAGCGCCTTTGCGGAGCGCCGCCCCTTCTCCAGGAAAGGGAGAGCTGGCTGCCTGCGGGCTGGTTGAACTCATCCACGATCGTGTTCATATTTGCCACGGTGCTTTTCATGCTGCTCGAGCTCTCCATGGGCTTTGCGGCCGCCGGCGGATCCTGACCTTTCGCTGCCGGCGGGGTGGGTCCCGCTGAGGCTACGGCAGCCGAATACCCTCTGATATAATGGGATAAATCGAGATTGAGGTGACACGAATGCAGCAAGGGCTTTCGAACCTGGGCATGCGGGATCGAGTGGCGGACCTGGTATCCGAGACGCTGGAGCAGCTGGTGAGGGAAGGTATGCTCCCCGAAGGTGCCGGGGAGATTTCCTTCACGGTGGAAAAGCCACGGGATCCAGATCACGGAGACCTGGCTACCAACGCTGCCCTCATCCTCGGCAGTACCGCCCGGACATCCCCCCGGGAGATAGCAGAGAAACTGTGTGCGGCCCTCGAGCCGCAAATCGACACCGATGATCACCTCTCCTGTGTGGAGGTGGCGGGACCAGGATTCATCAACTTTCGCTTCAGCCAGCGCTACCTGATCGATCTGCTCGTCGAGGTGGGCGAGCGGGGAGACTCGTACGGCAAATGGGATCGGGGAGGAGGACGCAGGGTCCTGGTGGAGTTCGTAAGCGCAAACCCCACCGGACCGCTGGTCGTGGTTCAGGCCCGTTCGGCTGCTATCGGTGATGTCCTGTGTCGTCTCCTCCGGCACGCCGGGTACGATGCCCACAGCGAGTACTACGTCAATGACGCCGGCCGACAGGTGCAGAAGCTCGGCCTGTCGGTGTCATACCGGCTACGTCAGCTCGAGGGCGAGGACGTGCAGGTACCCGAGGACGCCTATCCCGGCGAGTATGTGCTGGAGCTGGCCCGCGGCTACGCCGCCGAGCACGGCGACCAGAAAGCCAGCATCGACGAGCTTGGTCAGTACGCGGCCGCCCGGCTGGTCAGCCAGGCCCGGGAGCTCCTAAAGAGATACCGGGTGGAGTTCGACAGCTGGTACTACGAGAGCGAGGTCAGAAAGCAGAGAGCCCCCCGGGAAGTGCTGGATCTGCTACAGGAGAGAGGGTACCTCTACGAGCACGAGGGAGCGGTCTGGCTGAAAAGCTCCGAGCTCGGAGATGACAAGGACCGGGTGCTGGTCAAGAGCGACGGCTCATACACCTACCTGCTTCCGGACCTGGCGTATCACAAGAACAAGATGGACCGCGGCTTCGAGTGGTTGATAGACATCCTCGGCCCGGACCACCACGGGTACGTGGCGAGGATGCAGGCCGGACTGTCGGCCATGGGGTACCCGGATGATGCCCTCACCGTCCTGCTCTCGCAGTGGGTCAGGCTGCTTCGCGGCGGGGAGGAGATCAGTATGTCCAAGCGTGCCGGTACCTTCATACCGATGGAGGAACTGCTCGACGACGTGGGTGTCGACGCGGCCCGGTTCTTCTTCGTGATGCGGTCACCGAGCTCCCCCCTGGACTTCGATCTGGACCTGGCCCGGGCCGAGTCGAGCGAAAACCCCGTCTACTACGCCCAGTATGCCCACGCCCGGATCTGCTCGGTCCTGGAGGAGGCCGAATCCAGGGGTATGGGTTCCGAGGTGGCGGCACCGGAGGTCCTCAGTCTGCTGGATCACCACCGGGAGCGGGCACTGATGAGAACACTGGGCGATTTCCCGGGAGAGGTGCTTGGGGCTGCGGAGAGTCTCGAACCCCAGCGCATCGCCTCCTACGTCCTGGATGCGGCCTCGCACTTCCACCTCTTCTACACGGACTGCCGCATCCTGGGGGACGATCCGGACCTATCCAGGGCCCGGCTCTACCTGGCACGGGCGTGCAGGCAGGTGCTGGCAAGCGCCCTTCATCTCCTGGGCGTTGAGGCTCCGAAAAGGATGTGATTTTCAGGGCCCGGAAGGTATGAGGCCGTCTGGACGCCTCATCATACGCCTGGATTATCATCGAAGCGACACCCCCTTCTCAGGGCATGCATCGCGGTGACGTTGCCCGGGACAGTTCCTAATCAGGGTTGGCTGTCTTTTACCTGGTGTTCGTCTATGAGTTATAGTGAGACTCACGGATAGACGGTACGTTTCTGATGAGGAGTGATCATCCCATGTATCAGAGAAAACGGCGGCTCGGTGAGATGTCAGCCTTGAAGGTCGTGGCGGTGCTGGGAGTACTGGCACTCATGGCTGTACTCCTTCTGCTCCTGGCTCCCGACACGGACAGGAGCGTCGGGGTGTGGGAGACGGGAGAACCGGGGCCGGCGGACCATGAGCTTACCGATTCGATTCCTCACCCACCCTGCATTGCCATCACCACCCCCTGCTCCTTCATCTCCACTTAATTACCGGGAGGAAGCCAGCTCCCTTTGATGAATACAGACAGACGGAGGAATCCGGACTGTTTCCGGAGGGTCCGCCCCGCCGCCGGCGCCCCCTGGGCGCCCAAACCTGCAAGAGGGAGTGATAACCTGGAGGGTGGGCCGGGGTGTCGTGCGGCTGACTTCCTCCTCCAACCAGGGAGCATATGAAAGACAGGCGTGCATTATGTCCGGCAGACTTTCACCGCTTCAGGGGTGTGGGTGACCCTCAGCTGTCTCCCGACGGTACGAGGCTGGTCTATGCCGTGGAGCGAAAGGACCCGGAGGAGAACAAGCGATATATGAACCTGTACCTCATGGATCTGCCCGACGGGGAGAGACGGCCCCTCACGGTGGGTAAGCACAGGGACTCGGCACCGCGCTGGTCTCCCGACGACAGGCGGATAGCCTTCTTATCAAACCGCACAGGAGAGAACCGTATCTGGATCATGGATGTCACGGGAGGTGAGCCCTGGCAGGTGGACACCGAGCACACCCCGAACAGCCCCGCGGCCTGGTCTCCTGACGGTTCCGCCCTGGCCTACACCGCCCGGGTGTTCCCCCACGACAAGGACTGGGTCCCGTACCCCGGGGCACCGGACGGTGACGCGGAGCGCGCCCGAAGGCAGGTCGTGCCGAAGAATGACTCCGATGGAGCTGTCAGCGACGTCAAGGTGATAACTCGACTGCGCTACCGGTTCGACGGTGTCGGTTTCTTCGGCGACAGGAGAAACCACGTCTTCGTGGTGGCCGTTGGCGAACCGGGGGATACTGAGGTCTCACCCCGCCGTCTGACCGAGGGCGACCACGATCACCTCGGACCCCTCTCCTGGAGCCCCGATGGCAGGCACGTAGCCTTCTGCTCGTCGCGCGAGCCGGATGCGGACCTCAGAAAGGAGATGGATCTGTGGGCGGTTGATACCCTCACAGGCCGCCTGCACTGCCTGATGAAGGGTGCAGGCATGATCAGCAGCCCGTGCTGGTCTCCCGACGGCGGATCCCTGGCCTTCGTGGGCCACGACGGAGAATACGGGCGGTCCACGAGCCTCGCGGCGTGGGTGGTCGACGTCGACCTCGAGGACCAGACGACCCTGGACCACAGCGACGCGATCTGCATCACCAGGGATATCGACCGTCCGGTGAGCAGCATATCCTCGGACGTCCGGCTGGCCCCCAGCTCACC
The DNA here is from genome assembly GCA_003563755.1 of Clostridia bacterium. The sequence goes on along the minus strand of PWUB01000036.1, from coordinate 3,038 downwards.
GCCCCTGGCCTGGAACCCGGAGGGAGACGCGGTCTACTTCTTGATCGGTGACCGTGGTTCCGGATACGTATACCGGGCGGCCCGCGGTGAGTGGGCTCCCCAGAAGGTGGCGGGGAACGCCGACGGCGTCATCTGTGCCTTCAGCTGCGGACCCGACGGGAAGCTGGTATACCAGGCTGGATGTTCGGACCGCCCCGAGGAGCTGTGGCTTTGCAGCTCCGATGGGGACCGGCAGCTGACCGACGAGAACGCCGATCTCCTAAAAGATGTCTGGACACAGCCCGCGGAGCGGTTCGAGTACGAGGGTGAGGACGGAACCCCCGTGCAGGGATTCCTCCTCCGTCCCCGCGGCTACTGCCAGGGGCGGGAGTATCCGACGGTGACTATCATACACGGTGGTCCCCACGGAGCCTACGGGATGAGCTTCATGTTCCAGGCGCAGCTCCTGGCATCGCAGGGAATGGCGGTTTTGTACACCAACCCGAGGGGGAGCCAGACCTACGGCCAGGATTTCGCATACGCTGTCGTGAAAGACTGGGGCGGCGGAGACTACGGTGACATCATGGCCGGCGTGGACTGGGCCCTGGAGCAGGGCATAGCGGATGAGTCGAGGCTGGGTGTGACCGGTTGGAGCTACGGCGGTTTCATGAGCTCCTGGGTGGTCACCCAGACCGACCGGTTCGCCGCCGCGATCATCGGGGCTCCCGTCACCAACCGGCACAGCTTCTACGGAACGAGCGACATCGGGTACGACTTCGGGGAGCACCAGTGCGGCGGCACACCCTGGGAGAACCCCGACAGGCTGCTCGAGAGGTCTCCCCTGGCCTACGTCGACCGGGTGAAGACCGCGGTCATGCTGGTCCACGGAGAGGGGGATCTGCGCTGTCCCGTCGCCCAGGCCGAGGAGTTCTACCTCGCCCTGCGCCGCCTGGGTCACGAGGCGGTCATGGTGACCTACCCGGACGAATACCACGGCCTGAGGCAGCCGGCGCACGTGCAGGACCGGATGGAGAGGCTCCTGGCCTGGTTCAGACACCATCTGTGTGAATGAGGACGTGATGCTGCGCGGCGGCTCACAGTCCGGCGCGCAGCTTCCCGCGGGCATCGTTGAAGACAACAGAGCCGGCGAGGGGGCAGGAGCTCCCCGTGGCCGGGGGCCAAGGGGAGGCCGGATCAGCACCGGCACGGATCAGGCCTCCCACAGCCCCGCGCCTATCACCCTCGATATCGAAGGTCAGGGTCACGGGGAAGGACTGCACTCCGAAGCGGTGCTCGCCCAGGGGTATCAGCTTCATGTTCGACCACCATCCAACCTCCCAGTAGAGGGCCCCGTCGGCGAGCTTGATGTCAAGGACTGACTCTTGACCGTCGAAATCGAGGGCGTATGTGCCGCAGTACAGCTCCGGGTTCTGCACCGGAAGCACCTGCTGGTCTATGAACTGCAGGCCCAGGTACTGCGTGAGGCGTCTCAGGTGATTGTCCCAGGGTCCCTCCGATGTGCAGAGCTTGATCCTGTGGCACCGGTAGCGCGTGAACATGTCCTCGGCGATCCGCTGATAGTGCTCCCACATCGCGTAGATGCTCTCGTCTCCCGCGTATTCATGCCTCTGGAAATATCCCTCGCCCTCCGGGTCGAGGATTTGGTTCCGCCACCGCTCGCCCCGCACCCTGAAGGCTTCCTCGAAGGAACTCTCTACGCCGCGGCGGTAGAGAAAGACGATCGTGGGATTGGGCTGGGCCGTGATGTCGGCGATGCGGTCGTAGAACGCGGTGATCTTTTCGGGATAGTGGACGCCGAGGAAGTACCGGACGATGGTCTGGTACAGGCAGCCCTCCATCACGTACACTTTCTCGGAGGCGGCTATCTCCCGGACCAGGCGCGCCCACCGTCCGTACACATCGCGCACGTCGGTGTCTATGCCCTCCTCGGTGTCACGAGCGGCAGCGCAAAATTCGCCTGCGCGGATCGGGTGGTCAGCGACTTCTTCGTGCAGCCAGAGATGATCCACGTCATTGAGCTCCAGCTGTCCTGTTGGGCGCTGGGCCATGGTGGACTTGCCCGAACCGCTTATGCCGGAAATCACGATGAGTCTCGTATCCTTCATCCAGGAGCCTCCCAGCCGGGCTGTCGCTGTCTGCACTGCTACCAGAGTATATCACTGCATTGGGTCCAGGGAGCCGGGATGTACCGGCCACCACCTGGCCTCTCCGGCCGGGTCAATGGCGCTGGATGGCATGCATCCCGGCTACACAGACTACGCGGTAGTCATACCCGGCGTCCCTCGATGCACCCGGGAACGCCAGGTGCCACTGATGTCCCCGCGGGGTATGCACGGTTCGAACCGTTGCGGATGCATTCACAGAGAGAAAGGGGTGTGGCGGCTGAAGATCAGCAGTCCGGTCCTGATGCTCATACGCAGCTACGTCAGGCGCCGGGACACCGAGCGCCTCAACGACCTGCTTTCGGAGATGCACAGCGTTGATGTTCACCGCTGCATGAACCGCCTGGATCCGGAGGTCGGTGTCGAGCTGGTGACCCTTCTGCACCCGGGCCTCCTCGCTGATGTTCTCAGCGACATGGACCAGGAGGAGCAGAGAGAGGTACTGTCGTGGGTCTCGGACGACAGAAGGATGGAGATCCTCAACGAGATGCCCATCGATGAGGTTGTGGACCTCCTGGGCATCATGCCGGATGGCGAGGTCCGAGAGATACTGCCCGGACTCGAAGACCGCGCCGAGATCGAACGGCTGCTCACCTTCGACCTGGACACGGCGGCGGGGCTGATGACCACGGAGTTCATCAGCGTGGACTGGACCGCCAGCGTCAGGGATGCCATAGGCAGGATACAGGATCTGGCCGAGGAGGCAGAGACCATCTACTACGTGTATGTGACGGATGACGATTCCGCCCCCGTCGGGGTCATGTCCCTGCGCGAACTCCTGGCCGCGGACTGGAAGCAGCCCGTATCCGAGGTGATGAAGGAGAACCTGGTGTCCGTCGAGGAGGACATGGACCAGGAGAAGGTCGCCCACGTCAT
>PWUB01000024.1 GCA_003563755.1 Clostridia bacterium | reverse complement strand
GCGATGTTCGACTGGGACTACGAGGTCGTCACGTGTGATCCTTCGTACTACCGGTGGACGCAGTGGTTGTTCCTCCGGCTGTACAATGCCGGACTGGCCTACCGCGCAGAAGCTCCCGTTAACTGGTGCCCCCAGTGCATGACGGTGCTGGCAAACGAGCAGGTGATCGACGGCTGCTGTGAACGCTGCGACGCCGAGGTGGCTCATCGCAGTATGACCCAGTGGTTCTTCCGGATCACCGACTACGCCGACAGGCTCCTGCAGGGCCTGGATGACCTGGACTGGCCGGAACAGACGAAGGCAATGCAGAGAAACTGGATCGGCCGCTCCGAGGGCGCCAACATCCTGTTCCCGGTGCCCGGGCTGGGCGAAGACATCGAAACGTTCACCACCCGGCCCGACACCCTGTTCGGGGCCACCTACCTGGTGCTCGCCCCCGAGCATCCCCTCGTGAAGAAGGTGACGACGGCGGAACACGCCCAGAAAGTACAGGACTACGCCCGGGCCGCTGCCCGTCAGAAGGAGATCGACAGGCTCTCGACGGAAAGAGAGAAGACCGGTATATTCACCGGCGGTTACGCCCGGCATCCTCTCACCGGGCAAGATATGCCCATCTGGGTGGCTGACTACGTGATAATCAGCTATGGCACCGGAGCCATCATGGCCGTTCCCGGTCACGATGAGCGGGACTTCGAGTTCGCAGAGAAGTACGATCTGCCGATCCCCCGCGTCATCAGCGCAGCCGACGGCGAGACCGGCGATGCACTCCCGTACACCGGTGAGGGAGTACTGGTAAACAGCGGTGAATTCGACGGCACAGACTCATTGCAGGCCAGAAAACGCATAGTGGCTGCCCTCAGGGACCGAGATCTCGGTGAGGAGGCGGTGTCATACCGGCTGCGTGACTGGCTGGTGTCACGACAGCGGTACTGGGGGGCTCCGATTCCCATGGTCCACTGTGCGGACTGTGGCGTGGTGCCGGTTGGGGAGAGTGACCTGCCGGTGCTGCTGCCCGAGGAGGTGGATTACACTCCGGAGGGAAAAGCACCCCTGGCCAGCGCGCCGGAGTTCATCCACACGACGTGTCCGGAGTGCGGTGCCGATGCGAGGAGGGACCCGGATACCCTGGACACCTTCGTTGATTCCTCCTGGTATTTCCTGCGCTACCCGGACAACGAAAACGAGGATGCCCCCTTCGATTCGGACTGGATCAACCGCATGCTCCCCGTCGACCAGTATGTCGGTGGACCGGAGCACGCAACCGGTCATCTGTTGTACTCGCGCTTCATCAGCTACGTACTGCACGATCTGGGCTTCGTAGATTTCGAGGAACCCTTCCTCTCCCTGGTCCACCAGGGCATCATCCTCGGTCCGGACGGCAGGCGCATGAGCAAATCCAGGGGCAACATCATCTCCCCCGATGACTACATCAAGGATCATGGGTCCGACGTGTTCCGCCTGTACCTGGCCTTCGGCTTCAACTACATCGAGGGCGGGCCCTGGGAGGACGACGGCATTCGCGCCACCGCCCGGTTCATCGACCGGGTGGCACGGTGGGTGAAGCGCCTGACGGAGCTGTGCGAATCCAACGGTGCCCTCGACGCCGGCGGTGAGCTCGAGGAAGGTCTGCAGTACCAGCGGCACTATGCCATAAAGAAAGTCACCGAGGACGCCCATAAGTTCCAGTTCAACACCTGCGTGGCACGCATGATGGAGCTCACCAACGCCATTTACCGGTACGACTCCGAGTTCGAGGACGGCGACAAGAACACCGAGCTCCTCCTGGATACGACCCGTGACCTGCTGCTGCTGATGGCACCCTTCACCCCTCATTTCTCCGAGGAGATGTGGAGCCTCCTGGGAGGACCGTATTCCATTTTTGACCAGGAGTGGCCTGAACACGACCCGGAAAGACTGGTGCGGGAAACGGTGGAGATGGCGGTACAGGTGAACGGAAGGGTGCGCGGAACCATAAGTGTTCCCTCCGCTGCGAGCGACGAGGAAATCCGGGCGGAGGCGGAGGCCCAGGATAGGGTGCAGCGGCACCTCGACGGCGGCATCAAGCGGGTGATCGTGGTTCCCGGTAAGCTAATTAACTTCGTGGTCTGATTCGACGCCCCGGGAGGGCCCAGCACGCCTCCCAGGGCGACCCATCCGCCCCTCCCACGCGAGAGCACACATAGGGCCTCTCCTCATCGGATGACGTCTCCCTGCTAAAAGTGGCGATGACGAGTCACCCTCCCCTCGGCAGGTTACCTCCGGGGCGCGTCGAACCATTCAGTATCTAGGGAGAAGGTGAATGACTTGAAGATACTGGTACTGGGCGGCACGCGCTTCTTCGGACGTAAGACGGTGGACCTACTGCTGGCTGGGGGCCACGAAATCACCCTCCTGTCCCGTGGACAGACACCCCTGCCGTGGGACGATGGTATCGTGGAGCACCTGTCCGCTGACCGCGGTAACCCGGAGGCAGTGAGCACGGCGCTGTCAAACCGTGTTTTTGACCTCATCTTCGACAACATAGCGATGAACGACGAGCACGTCCGCACCGTCCTCGATGCCGTCGGGGACACCGGACACTACCTGCTCACCAGCTCGGGAAGCGTCTATCATCATGATCGGCACGTTCCTGCCGCCGCATACATCCACTCCAACCTAGGGCAGCGTGATGACTGGACCGAGATGATGAAGCCCCTGAGTGAAGACGCCATCCCCCTCGACGGTGAATGGCTGGACGATGAGATAGCCAGCGAGGAGCCGGGCTACCGCAGGGGAAAGCTGCAGGCCGAGAGAGAGCTGGTGCGGGCCCGGGATGATCAGGGTATCCCGGTCACCATCTTCCGGCCTCCCCAGGTCGAAGGACCCTGGGACCCCACCCGGCGGACGGAGTTCTTCGCACGCAGGGTGAAGGACGGCGGAGGATTCCTCGTACCCTGCGAGGGTCTGGGCCGGGTGTTCCAGAAAGTATACCGCGACGACGTGGCGGAGGCCATAGTGGCCGCCGTCGGCAATCCGCGATCACACAACCGGGCATACAACATCGCCCAGGATGAAGTGCTCTCCATGGAGCGGTATCTGTACGTGATGGCGGACTGTCTTCGTGTCTCACCTCCGCGGATCGCAGCGCTGCCCGCGGCGAAGATCGCAGAAATGCTGGGCGATGACTACCGGATTCCCCTGCCCACGGCGAAGACGGTGCGTACGGACCGGGCACGGCGAGACCTGGGCTTTTCTCCCACGCCCTACCTGTCGTGGATGAGGAAAACTATGGATTGGATCTTTGCTGCAGAGCCTCCGAGGGGCTACGGAGAGATAAGAGCAAAAGAGCTGGAGATTCTTTCCGAGACATAACGCTGCTGAGGGGGATATACCCCTCAGCAGCTCCGGGCAGGTTTCACGCGAGGTCCAGTTCATCTATGACGAAGTCGAGGTTGAGCTCCCTGAGTTTCTCCGGCGTTGGGTGTCCCTCCTCGCTCCAGCCCCTGAGAGTGTAGTAGCGGTCCAGGAGTTGTTCGAACCTTTCCCGCGGGACCTGGTAACCCTCGGCGGGGCCCGTCGGCAGCGCCTCCTCGAAGAACCTTTCAGGTACGCTGTCATCCCCGCGTCCGAACCCGGGAATATGCTTCATGTTGAAAGCCCGGTTCAAGTTCCATATCCGCTCGGAAGCCTTCAGGAGGTCATCCCAGCTGCGCTTCATTCCCGTGACGATCTCAAAGACCCTCTCGTAGTGCTTCAGGTCAAAGTCGATCTCCACCCAGGGGAAGCGGCATATCCCCAGGGCATCGAAGAGTGGGCGGAGGTGCTGGAGCTCGATGGTCTTCTCTGCCTTGCCTTCGAGGGTCTCACGCCCCACGGCAACATCGTAGGTTATGGCCCATGCGCGGTTGTGATGGGCCCCGACATCCGCGGTGGCGTAGGCCAACATCTGCGATGGAGCACCGCGGCTCTCATAGCCGCTCCATTCAAGACCCTTGGTCTGGATGGCGAAGGATTCGGATCCACCGCCGATCTCGGCGGATGCTGACCTGACCCCGTCGGCCAGGAGATCACCGATACCCTCACGGGCGGCGATCAATTTCATCAGGTATACGGCATCATCAACCTCGCCCCAGCGAAGGGGGCGACCCACCGTCTCCTCATCCAGGAGCCCCTTTTCGAAACACTCGAAGGCGAAGGCCACCACCGCGCCGCCGGATATCGTGTCCAGACCCAGGTCGTCGGCCGCCCAGTTGGCGTAGGCTACCTTCTCTATGGAATCCAGCATGAGGTTACCGCCCATCATCGCTATAGTCTCGTATTCGGGTCCCTCGACGTGAACTTCTTCGCCATTCACCCGTGCAAGGCTGTATTTTCCGCACGGTATCGGACAGGAGAAGCACCCCTTGTGGGTGACGATGATGCGGTCGAGAATGGCCTG
>PWUB01000123.1 GCA_003563755.1 Clostridia bacterium | reverse complement strand
GCTCGTGATATTCATCGTGTTACTGCTGGCGATGAGTCTGGCGTTCGTGGCGTGCGGACCGGCCGAAGAGGCCGACCCGGCCGACCCGGATGAGCCGGATGATCCCGCCACCGAGCCGGGGGAGGATGAACCCGGCTATGGAGGCCAGTTCATAATCTCCATGTACTCGGACATCACCCATCTCAACCCGTTCATGAGCACGGACGGGGCCTCTAATGTGGTAAACACGGTCATCCACCAGGGACTAGTCGGTTACAGGTATAACAACGAGGTCACGCCCCTGCTCGCGGAGAGCTGGGAAACCTCGGAGGACGGTCTTTCCTGGACCTTCCACCTTCGCCAGGGAGTCAAGTTCCACGACGGTGGTGAGTTCACCGCCGAGGACGTCGTGTACACCTACGAACTGATCATGGATCCCGCCACCAAGTCACCCCGCATGGGTGACCTCGCTCCCATCGACAGGGTCGAAGCCGTCGATGAGTACACCCTGCTCATTGTCACGGAGGAACCCTACGCCTCCCTTCTTGACAAGGTGGCTACCAGGGGTATCATCTCCAAGCAGCACACCGAGGAGCACGGCCTGGAGGGCTACAACCGCCATCCGATCGGCACCGGTCCCTTCAAGTATGAGGAATGGCAGCCGGACGACTTTTTGACCCTCGTGCGTTTCGAGGACTACTGGGAGGGCAGGCCCTACCTCGACAGCGTGAAATACGTGGTTATACCCGAGAACTCTGTCCGGCAGATCGCCATGGAGACGGGTGAGATCCACTACAACTGGTGGGGTATCCCCGAAGAGGACATTCCGGCCATGATCGACAGCGATGACATAGACGTGCTGCGGGTACTGCGAACGGACTTTCACATGCTGATTCTCAACTGCCAGCATCCATTCTTCGAGGACTACCGCGCCCGCCAGGCGGTTGCCTACGCCATCGACAAGGAGGCCATAGTTTCCGGTTTCGCCACCCACACCGGCGTCATCGCTGACGGGCCGTATTCCGAGGCCTACGGCGATTTCTATGCCGGCGAGCTCCTCACTAAGATCCGGCACGATCCTGACAAGGCCCGCGATCTCCTCGCCGATCTGGGCTGGGAAGAGGGTCCCGACGGCATCCTACACCGGGACGGCGAGCCCTTCGAGTTCTCGACCATGGTCCGGGCGGGCGACGAGATGCGCGTCAACATCCTGGTGATGGTTCAGAGCTGGCTGCGCGATGTGGGCATCCAGATGCACATCCAGGAGCTGGAGTGGTCCCTGGTCCTCGAGAGGTTGACGGAGACCCGGGAATACGAGGGCTGCATAGTGCAGTTCGGTGCCTCCCCGGATCCGGATCACCACACCATCTTCCATAGCGAGGGAGGCTTCTGGATCGGCCAGTACACTAACGAGCGCACCGATTACCTGCTCGAGAGGGGACGCGCTGTTCTCGATCCCGCGGAGCGGAAGGTCTACTACGACGAGTACCAGGAGATCACCTCCTACGAACAGGCGGTCGTGTTCCTGTGGCACTCCATAAGTGCCAACACCGTGAGCTCCCGCTTCCAGGGTATGACCAGTGAGCCGGCCGGACAGATGCCGCTGATCTACCTGGTCTGGGATACCGAGGCCGGCGGTTGATCGGTTGATGATAGCTTAGACACGGCTGACGGATGAGAGCGCGGGATCGTGTCCGGGCTCGCGTCTCATCCGTCAATGTGAGAGGGTTTTGTGTCGATGGGCAACTTCGTCATTAAACGTTTGATAATGTCCGTGTTCATCATCATAGGGGTCTCGTTCATCGTCTTTATCATCATGCACATGGCACCCGGTGACCCCGTGCGCATCGTTGCGGGCCTGGATGCACCCGCCGAGGTGGTCGAGGCTATCAGGCGCGAATGGGGGTTCGACCAGCCGATCCATGTGCAGTACGTTCGTTGGCTGAGCAGGGCGGTGAAGCTCGATTTCGGCCGCTCGGCGATCACGGGGGAGACCGTCGCGTTCTCCATAATGAGCAGGCTTCCCAACACCCTCAAGCTGAACCTCTGGGCGTACGTCTTGGCGATGGGAGTGGGGATACCCCTGGGGATCATATCCGCGCTCAAGCACTACTCCATCATCGATCATGTGGCCTCGGTGGCTGCCCTGATCGGGCTATCCATGCCTTCGTTCTGGCTCGGGTTGATCTTGATCATAATCTTCTCCCTCAACCTCGGGTGGCTGCCATCCTTCGGTTCGGGTACGCCGGCTCACTACGTCATGCCCACCGTTGCCCTGGGCACGGCGCAGATAGCCCTGCTCATGCGGATCAGCCGTTCCAGTGTGCTCGAGGTCATGAAAAGGGATTATATTAGGACCGCCAGGGCCAAGGGACTCAGCGAGCGCATCGTCATATACAAGCACATGCTCAAGAACGCCGCCATTCCCATAGTGACGGTGATCGGTTTCCGGCTCGCGTACGTGGTTGGTGGTTCGGTGATAATTGAGACGGTGTTTGCCTGGCCGGGGGTGGGCAGGCTGGCTGTTAATTCCCTGCACAGCCGCGACTACTTCGTGACCCAGGGAATCGTTTTCATGGCCGCCCTGTGCATCGTCACCATGAACCTGCTGGTAGATGCGTCGTACGCCTACCTGGACCCGCGCGTGCGCTACGATTGAGGGAGGAGCATAAATGCCGTCGTTAGGATCGAAGCATCCACAAGAGAGCAGGGGATTGTCCACCGGGCGGAGGTCCGAAAGCTGGGTTTACCGCGCATGGAAGCGTTTCCTGCGCCACCGTCTGGCCGTGGTGGCGGCGAGCGTGATCGCTCTTCTGTACTTGGTGGCCATATTCGCACCGTGGCTCGCTCCATATGATCCGATCAAAGATCACACCCTGGCAAGGAGGCTGGAGGGGCCTTCCCTCGAACACCCCTTCGGCCTCGATGAGGTGGGAAGAGACATGATGTCCAGGGTCATATGGGGAAGCAGGCTCTCCCTCACCGTCGGTTTCTTGGCCGCCAGTCTTTCGCTGGGCCTCGGGGTGACCTTCGGGGCTCTCGCGGGGTATTTCGGCGGTGTGGTCGATTCGGTTATCATGAGACTCGTTGATCTGCTCATGGCGATACCCCCGATACTCCTGATCATCGCGGTGGTGGCGGCCCTGGGTCCCAGCTTCACAAACGTGATCATCGTCATAGGTGCCACGGGATGGACCCAATACGCCCGGGTGACCCGGGGTGAGTTTCTGTCCCTTCGCAACGAGGAGTTCGTAGAATCCGCCAGGGCCATCGGGGGCAGTACCGCGAGGGTCGTGTTCTACCACATACTGCCGAACTGCCTGGCGCCGATAATCGTACTGGTCACCCTGAACGTGGCCGCGGCGATACTGATAGAGACGTCTCTATCATTCCTCGGATTCGGAGTACAGCCGCCCACCCCCAGCTGGGGTAATATCCTGACGCCGGGGCGTCAGTATCTCCGGCATGCACCCCACATCGCCACTATTCCCGGCATTGCCATCACCATCACGGTGCTGGCCTTCAACCTGGCGGGCGACGGGCTCAGAGACGCTCTGGATCCCAAGATGGATGTATGATAACTCCACGGCGCGAGGTGTCCCTGGATGAACCTGGGCCGTATGAGAGTGCTGCTCATCACAATGATCACCATCCTCGTTGTCTCCGCCACCCGGACGGCCCATGCCGGAGTCGTACCCTTCGGCTGGCCCGAGGGGTGGTCTGATCTGCAGGAGGCGGGCACCGTCACCCGGTTTGCGCCCCAGCTGCGCACGGCGTTCTGTGAGCTGTCACAGATTCTGCACGTAGTGTGGCTGGCTGACCACGGGGGGGGGGACGCGAACATCGTCCTTCACCGTGAGATCGACCTGCGGGAAGGACGGTTTTCCGGGCCCGCCCGGATCGTCTACGAGATGCAGAGAGCGGGCAGGATGGGAGATGTGGATTTCGAGCCCAGCGACGAGGGTGTCTACCTCACCTGGACAGAGCGAACGGAGGGAAGAACCGAGCTTTTGGCGGGCAGCTTCAGCCTCGATGACGGGGTGTGGGAGCCGTACTGGATCGAGTCCCTTTTCAGCACCGATAGTTCCGTTGTCGATCCGCGCGTCGCCCGCGGGGGCGACCGGGTGTACCTCGCCTGGTCGGACTCCAGGCGCGGAGTGCTCAACATCTGCCTCAGCAGCCTGACCCGTGCTGGTCCCGGTCGCGAAGACTACGTTCACACGTCCGATAACCCATCGGTCACTCCCTTCGTGTTCAGCCACGCCGGGCGCACTCACGTTGCCTGGGTGCAGCGGTCGGGTGATGTGGCCCGTCAGCTTCTCATCGTTGATCTTGAGGAGGCTCGGGCTGGGCCCTGGATCATCTCATACACCACCAGCAGGAGCCGGGAGATCACGCCCTCCCTTCATGTCCACCATGACAGAAAGGACCTCGTGATCGTAAACAGGGATGCGGGTCGTGACCGACTGGCCTATATCGATCTCTCTG
>PWUB01000227.1 GCA_003563755.1 Clostridia bacterium | reverse complement strand
TATATGGTGGGCACAGCGGTGAGCTGAACCTCGCCCAGGTGCCTTGCAACCCGGGACGAGGGCTCCTCGTCGAAGACATCCAGAACCCGCACGTCCACCGCCATGGAGGCGTCGGTGTAGTAGTTGACATCCACGCTCCTCACGTAGGCCTTTCCCTCCTCGAAGTCCAGCTCTTCCACCTGGTACTGCCGCGATTCGTGCAGGTAGATGGCACCGTCGTGTACCAGCATGGGGGCGCTGAACTTATCCACCTCGCCTATGATCTGGCGCTCGGGCTCGGAGATGTCCACTATGACCACGTTCTCGGCTGCCGCGGATCGGAGACTTATCTCCTCGGCGGGGAAGCTCTCCGCCATCCAGTGCCAGGTGTCCCCCGAGCGGTGGACGAGGCGGTGTTCCCCCAGGTGCTCCAGGATCATCTCCGCGGGCTCCCTGCTGAAGGTCTCACCCTCCCGGAAGGGCAGCTCGAAGGCGGCGCACTTGATGTGACTCACCAGGATCAGCAGGTTGTCGGGGTTGACCAGAACGTTCTCCGGTGAGCTGGAGAAGAAGTACTCGGGGTGGTTGATTATGTGCTGGTCCAGGGCTCCCGAGGAGGCGATAAGGATCGCCAGCGAGGGGCGGTCGGCCCGGCCCGCCCGGCCCATCTGCTGCCAGGCGCTGGCCACCGATCCCGGGTACCCGACCAGCACCGCCGCATCCAGGGATCCGATGTCTATTCCCAGCTCCAGGGCATTGGTGGCGACCACCGCATCGATCTCTCCGGAGCGGAGCCCCCTCTCTATCTCCCGGCGCTGCCGGGGAAGGTAACCGCCGCGGTAGCCCCTGATGTTGGCCCTGGCAACGGCCCTTCTCAGGTATGAAAGCAGTATCTCCACTCTCAGCCTGCTGCGGGCAAATACGATGGTCTGTACTCCGCTGTCCAGGAGCCGGCTGATGATCCCCTGCGCGGTGAGGATCGAGCTCTGCCGGATGCCCAGCTCGCGGTTGAGCACCGGGGGGTTGTGGAAGATGATGTGTTTTTTCGCCGTCGGTGATCCCGAGCGGTCCACCAGGTGGAAATCGTCCCCCACGAGTTTCTCTGCCAGCTCCCGCGGGTTGGCTATGGTGGCTGAGCAGGTGATGAACACGGGGTCGGCACCGTAGAACCGGCAAACCCGCCTGAGTCGGCGCAGAACGTTGGCAACGTGGCTTCCGAAGACCCCCCGGTACGTATGAAGCTCATCTATGACCACGTACTTGAGGTTTTCGAAAAGGTGCACCCACTTGGTGTGATGCGGGAGTATCCCCGTGTGCAGCATGTCCGGGTTGGTCATGACCGCGTGGCCGGCCGACCGGATCTTGCGCCGTGCGTCCACGGGGGTGTCGCCGTCGTAAGTGTAGGTGCTGATCGGGGCACCGAGCCTGTCTATCCAACTCTGCATCTCTGCCAGCTGGTCCTGGGCCAGGGCCTTGGTCGGATACAGAAAGAGGGACCTGGTCCGGGGATCCTCGAGGGTATCGTTCAGAATGGGCAGCAGGTAGCAGAGACTCTTGCCGGAGGCGGTGGGGGTACCTATGACCACGTTCTCTCCGGCGTGGATGAGCTCGAGGGCACGGACCTGGTGGGAATACAGATCCTCGATTCCGTGCTCGGTGAGCGCCCCGGTGATATCGTCGGTGAGGAAGGCAGGAAAGGCGCACCGGGCGGCGTCCCGGGCCGGCTGACTGACCCAGGCCGTGGTACGCTCACGAAACTCGGGATCGCCTCTGAGAGCATCGAGCAGCTGTTCGAGATTCATCCGCATCCTCCATGTCCGTATTCTATACGAACGGATGTTTGAAGGCAATGAGTTCTTCATCGGCAGGAAGGAACAGGTCTTCTTTGATAGAAGACCAAAGATGAGGGCATACCCATCGGAGAGGGGTGAGGGGTCCGGCAACGGACGACCCCATGAACGTTACATTCACACAAGCGGCGAGGGAGTGGATTCCTGCAGGGACCTTTCACAGGGATTTCGTCGATGATTTCGCCAGGGTATCGGTGTTCTTCCCCTATGATCCGCGCAGCCCGGGTTCGTGCGTGAAGCGCAGGGAGTACATCGTCAAAGAGTGGGGAGCGGATCGGGGGTCGCTTTCAACCTGGATGCTCGCGGAGAACACCCCCTGGGGGGCTTCGGTTTCAGCCCTGGCTGACGCCAAGAACCTCAGGGAAAGGGAGTCCGCGGTGGTCCTGGCCCAGGTGAGGCCGGGCCTGTTCGGGGGGACGGGCGAGGTGCTGCTCAAGGCCCTCAGCGTGATAGAGTACGCGAGGCGACTCAGCTCCCTCGTCGACCTGAGGGTAGTGCCCGTGCTGTGGGTCATCTCGGATCACAACTGGGCCCGGATGGGTCGGGTGCACATGGCGGGCAGAGATGGGCGCATTCACAAGTTCGCCCTCGGCGTAGATGCCTCTGGCAGACCGGTCGGTGAGATTCACTTACACCCCGCCATTGAAGAACTGATCGGGGAGTTCGAGTCCATCACCGGGGTGAAGGGTTCGGAGGATGATCTGTGCCGGCTGCTGAGGGCGACTTATCGGGAATCGAGGAGCCTGGTGGACTGGTTCTGCCGCCTCCTGAGCGAACTCTTTTCACCCTATGGTCTCCTGCTGGTGGACGAGAACTCACCGGTTACGCGCCGCAGGATAGCGTCCGTCCTGCACAGGGCTGCCATCAGACGCTACAGCATTGAGAGTGAGCTGGAGGTGGGAGCCGATATGATGGCCCGACGCGGTTACCGCCCACCCTTCCAGACGGGATCCCGGGGATGTCACCTCTTCATGGACACTCCGGAGGGCAGGGTACAGATCTACCGCGAGGAGGAGGGTTTCCGCGATGCCTCCGGCAGGCTGCGGTTGTCGGCGCGGAAGATGACGGAGATGCTTCTGAACGAGCCCGAGCGGTTCAGCCCCGGTGAGGTGCTCAGGCCCGTCGTGCAGGGGGCTGCCCTGCCCGTTCTCGCTGCCGTGGTCAGCGCCGACGAATCACCCTCCAGGGCCCAGGCACGGGGAGTGCACGAGCTGATGGATGCGGAGGCACCGCCGGTGTTTCCCCAGCTCTGCCTGACCTTCATAGAGCCCGATATAGCCAGGGAGATATCGGAGCGAGATTTCCCCCTGGGGAGGCTGGTTGAAAGCGGCGGCGGGCCGGCTGGGGTGGAGTCTATGCTCCAGAAAGAACTCGAGGAGCTGGACGAGGCCCAGATTGATGCTTCCTTCGATGAGGCGTGGCACCGGATCGAGGAAACCCACGTACGACTCATGGACGACCTTCGTGTCCACCTGCCTTCCCTACAGCCCCTGGGTGAGGGAACGCTGTCGCGGATGCAGGGGCAGGTGGAGTACCTCAGGGACAAGGCCCACCAGCATCACCGGCGTGACAACCGGGATGTGGTCTCAGCGTACAGGCGGATCCGCAACACGCTTCGACCCCGGGGCAGGCCCCAGGAGCAGCTGGGATACCTCCCCCTCCTGGCCGGCCGCGGCCGGAGGTGGTTGAAGGGGATCACCGAGGCCCTGAGTGCCTGCGACCGGTTGTGGGGACACTTTCACGTGGAGTGGACTCCATGAACGAAAAGGTGGCCTTCATCCACCTGGGATGTGCCAAGAACTTAGTGGATGCAGAGGTGATGGGGGGAAGGCTGGTTCGGGCCGGCTACCGGGTAGTACAGGATCCGGACGAGGCTGATGTGGTCATAATCAACACCTGCGGATTCATCGATGCTGCCAAGGAGGAGTCCCTCGACGAGATATTCGAGCATGCCTGGCACCGCAGCGGTGCGCTGGTGGTATCGGGCTGCCTGGCCCAGCGTTACCATGACGCCCTGGTCAGGGAGATCCCAGAGATAGATGCCGTGGTGGGCGTGAATGACCTGCACCAGGTGGCCGAAGCGGTGGCCGACGGCCTGGCCCGCCGGAGGACGGTCAGGGTTTCGCCCTCCGAGGACACCAAAACGGTGTATGATGCTACCCAGAGATACCGCCACACTCCGGGTCACTTCGGTTACGTCCGCATCGCCCACGGCTGCAGCCGGTCATGCAGTTTCTGCGCCATACCCATGATGCGCGGGCCGTATCGCTCCAAGAGCCCGGAGGTCATACTGGCGGAGGTGGCGGCGCTGGCCGAAGACGGAGCGCGGGAGATCGTTCTCATCGCCCAGGACACAACCCTGTACGGTCTTGACCTGGGTCGCAAATTCCGGATGCGGCTTCCGTCCCTCCTCGAGGAGATGGCGGAGGCTCATCCCGGAGTGTGGTTCCGGCTGATGTATGCTCATCCCCTGGGTGTGGACCCCGAACTCCTGGGGGTGATGCGCGATCACGAAAACATCTGCTCCTACCTGGACATCCCTCTTCAGCACGCCAGCCCTTCCGTCCTCACGGGCATGGGCAGGGCCGAGGATCCACGGGAAGTCACCCGGCTTCTCGAGCTGATCCGGGAGGAGGTGCCCGGCATATCGCTGCGCTCGGCCTTCATCGTCGGCTAT
>PWUB01000075.1 GCA_003563755.1 Clostridia bacterium | reverse complement strand
GTCACTTTGAGGAGCATGGATCTGAGGTGTTCGGGGGCAAGGAGGAGGTAAAGGAGTATGAGAAGAAGTTGGGCGACCTCGAGCGCATGCTCGGCAAGAAGGAAGTGGAGATCGCGCTGTTAAAAAACATCTTGCGCGAGCGCTGACTGTGGATGAGAAGGTGACCCTCGTAAAAGAGCATCGGCACGAACACGGCCTGAACCGGTGCTGCGAAGCGCTCGCGTTATCGAAGGGTACATCGCACTACCGAAGGCAGCGTGAGGAGTGCTTTGACGAGGATGAGGAGGCCCTGAAGGAGGAATTGCACTCGGTCATAGTAGATCATCCCGGGTACGGTTACCGGCGTCTCGAGCCCGAACTGGAGGCGCGTACGGGTCGGAGGATTAACCACAAGCGCCTTCGCAGGCGGCGGGGAAAAAGTGTATGGAGAAGGCCCGGGCCCATATGCTCTTCTCCCGCAGGAGTCGGGCCAGTTGCTCTGACACCCACCACGTGTTCCCCTCCCGGAAAAGAAGAACATCACAACCTTTTGCATTCTATCATCGTCCACGGCCATTCGGGCCTGGCCGCTTGTGGACTTCAACTGTGGGTGTTCGAAGGTAGAAGGATCACCCGGGGCACTCGGCGACGGACATCACCACTCCCTCACTTGCAACAACCAGGTCACCTCATGGGCACTGTCCAAGCTGATCCGAGGCATCACTGCGACAGGCACCGCCGGGTCATCAGCACCTGCCGTATGGCCGGGAGCCACACGGCAAGAAGGTCAACGTGAATCACATCGCCGATGGTCCGGCCACCATCCGCAAACCTCCGGCGCACCGGTGTCGGTGGACGAGGACGGAGTAGTCACCAACAGCCGCCAAGCCTGTGTTCTGCAACAGACTGTTGAGGGAGGATCCGGGGTACCGGCTGGCGTACACTTAGATCAGGCGGTCGGTACGAACTGCAGACGGCAGAAGCCTGTTGACGTAAGAACCATGCGGCACATTCATCGGCTCGTGCCTGCTTGAGATGGAAGGAGTGTGAGCAAGGTGCCCTCTCTGATCCGTGACCACGGCGGCTTCACGTTGGTGGAGCTCATGGTCGTGGTGGTCATCATCGGGATTCTCGTATCCGTTGGCCTCCTGGTGTATGGTGGTGTCCAGCAGACTGCCAGGGACACCGCCGACGAGGCAAATATCCGGACGCTCAACAGCGCAACCCTCCAGTGGATGATGCAAGATGAAAACAACGACCCCCGGACCACGACCACGGAGGAACTCAGGGAGATCCTGGAGGGCCAGTACATAGCATCGTGGCCGGAGTCACCCAACGACTACGCGTATGTGCTGGAGGACGGCGTCTGGAAAGTGCAGTGATGCATTGCATCGGTAGGGTCTCCCCGCTACCGGCGCGAACCGGGCACTGATGCTGGATCTCCCGGCGGTACATAACCGGGGCGCGCGTCGTGGACATCCGTATCTCGTATGGACAGCAATCAACTCAACGTATCCATGACATCATACACGCTGACGAAGTAGTAGGTAGCGAACATCGGCTGCACCAGCAGTGTGGCCAAGGGCTCCTGCCCAGAGGCCTCGCCTTCTCAACCCTTCTCCACAATAGCCAGACGCAGGCCACAAGCAGTAACTGGTCCAGGTCCTCGAGGCGATCTCCCACTGCGGCCGCATCATCTCGTTGCGACACCAGCCTGCTTCCTGGGCCGGATAATCCCTAGGACGATGCGACTGTAACCACGCCCGGAAGCATCACCTCGGGGTCGAGGACCACGTCCAGAAGAGCCGGTCCATCGTGTTCAAGGATCTCGCCGACGGCTTCATCCAAATCCCGACCATCTTCAACCCGTATCCCCAGCGCGCCGGCACTACTTGCGAACAGGGCGAAATCCGGGTTGAGAAGCTCCGTCCCGTACTCGGCGTAGCCATCATGATGCTGCTCCTTGCGGATGTTCTTCAGCTGGCTGTCGTTGAAGACCACCACCTTTATGGGTAACTCATGCTTAACCGCTGTCGTGAAGTCGCCCATAACCATGGCGAAGCCCCCGTCACCGGTAACACACACCACCTGCCGGGATGGCTGCTCGAACTGCGACGCGATGGCTGCCGGCAGGGCAAAACCCATGCTGGCCATGGAGGCAGACATCAGGGTGAACTCGTCCTCGCAAGGGAATCTCTTGTAGAACCAGTAGGTATGATCGCCCACGTCAACGGCTATAACCGCATCGTGATCGACGTGGCGCCTGAGGCAACCCACCAGGAAGCCGGGATGAACCGGGGTCCCATCCTGGGACATGTCGTCCCTTCGATCCTCGTTCAGCCTCCCTCGGGCTGAGTCCAGGAGCTCCCGGGTGCCAGTCCGCATAGAGTCCCGCTGTCTCAACATGGGCAGCAGGCGGGAAAGGGTGAGGGGCACGTCGCCAATGAGTCCGACCTCGACGGAGAAACTCCTGCCCACTCTCACCGGATCATGATCAATCTGCAGAATGCGTGCACCGGGGATTAGATTGCTCTGACGAAAGCCTGATCCGAGAACGATCAAGAGGTCGCAGTTAGCCAGGACCGGAGGTGCATGGGGATTTCCGATCGAGCCCAAAACGCCCAGGGAGAGGTGATGGCTCTCCGGGATCACACCCTTGGCCCGGGAGGTGGTAACGATCGGAGCCATGATCCTCTCCGCAAGGCTCTTGACATCCCCTCCCCTGCTGCCCCAACCGGCGACGATCCCCGGAGACTCAGCCCCGTCTACCAAGTCTGCCGCCTTCTCGAGTTCCGCATCGGAGGGGACCACCCTGGGCTGAACCAGGCGCCCTCTGCGATCCCACCTCTCCTCGACAGCGGGCTCAGCGAGTACGTCCGTGGGCAGACTCAGTACGGAGACTCCCTGCCGTCCCAGGGCATACTTGACCGCCATACCGGTGAGTCGCGGCAGCTGGGAAGGGCGGCCGACGGTCTCAGCGAAGACCGAAAAGGACCTGAAGAGCTCTATCTGGTCTATTTCCTGGAAGGCCTCGCTCCCCAGGAAGATCTCCGGTACCTGCCCGACCAGGGCAAGGACCGGGGCCCGGTCTGCAGCGGCATCCATCAGCCCGGTCACGAGATTGGTGGCTCCCGGGCCGGCGATCGAGACGCACACCCCCAGCTCACCGGTCAGCTTCGCGCGTCCACAGGCCATGAAGGCGGCCGCGTGCTCGTGACGGGTGGTGATGAGATCCACATCGTTGCTGCGCCGCAGGGCATCTATGAGGGGCAGATTGGAGTGCCCGGGAATACCGTACACCCTCCTGACGCCCATCTCCGCGAGGCTTTCCACCAGGGCATCTGCTACGGTCTGAGCATCGTCGGACACCGCTTTGCGATCCACCCGTTCAAAGGCCGACTTCGGCGAACCGCATTGCGGGCAGGTGTATTCCGGCGATAGATCCTCAAAGGGTACCTTCTCAACGGACTCATCATACATCCAGTTACATACTGTACATCTCCACATATCAACAGGCCTCCTTGCTGTCTTTCATCTTGTGTGCGGCTTCCTCCGTGCGACCCCGACCGGGGTTCACATCCTGTCGGTACAACCCATATCCCCTGCCGACTGCCCCTGAACTCATGCCTCGCCAGCGATAGCGTCTTCACTTGCTCATCCTCCGCCCCACAGCATCAGGATCACTGCCGATCCCACCCCAGCACAAGCCAGCGTCAACACGACTCCGTTACGGGCGAACAGCGCCGGCGAAAACCTCGCCTGCCCCATCGCCATCACCGTCGCCTGGTGCGTCGGCAGGATTATTGACAGGCAGGATCCCACGGCCACTGCCATCAACAGTGCATCCGCCGAGACCGTCATCATCAGGTCCACGGCCAGGGGAGCCATGAGGGCAGCAGCAGCAGTGTTGTTGAGGATGCCACTCAGAAAGGATGAGATCAAGAAGACTGCCGCTATGAACAGAAACGGAGGTAGACCGGATGACACCCTCGTGATGCCCCTCGTGATCGTGCCCATGGTGCCCGCGTGATCCAGGACTTTTGCGAGGCCCAGCATGCTGCCCACGAAAACCAGGAGAGACAGGTCGATCTTCTGGTAGGCCACAAAAGGATGGATGACTCCCGTCAGGAGCAGAACAACCGCCGCTGCGCCGAAGGCCACCGGGGCCGAAAGGGCACCCAGGCTGACCAACAGGAAGCTCGGAAAGACCGTGAAGAAGGTGATCCGTTTCGCGGTAGTGGACAGTATTTCCCGCGGGAAATCATCGGCCCCGGTCTCATCGACGATCGTGGATTCCACTGCAGAGCTCTCACGATCCAGGCTAAAGCCGCAGAGATGGCAGATCAGCCACAGCAGCACGCCGGTGACGACGAGCGCCACTCCGTGGGGTGCGAAGTCGAACATCCCGTAAGGGCGACCGAGGGCTTCGGCCCGGTAGGCCGACACGATGATGTTGGGAGCACTCCCAACCAGGGTCATCGTCCCCCCCAGGATGGCTCCATACACCATTGGCATGACGTATACCCCCGG
>PWUB01000264.1 GCA_003563755.1 Clostridia bacterium | reverse complement strand
TCCGCCTGGAGGAACAGCGGCTCGGGGCCGAGGAGCTGGCATCCCGGTACGAGGTTCTGCTGGAGGGCACCCAGGACGGGATGTTCCTGGTGGAGCCAGTTGCAGGGGAGGATGATTTCGTTCTCACCGAGGCCAATTCGGCCTTCGAGCGGATGCTCGGCCGCTCCCCGGGAGAGTCAAGCGGTATCCGCGGTTCCCAGCTGCTCCCCCCGGAGGCGTGGCCGGCCATCCTGCAGCGGCTGCACGACTGCCGGGTGACCCGGGAGTTCACCACTTTCGAGACCCGGATCGAGCGGCGAGGCAGAACGGGCTATTTCGCTGTTCAGCTTTCTCCCATCATCAGTGGCGATGAGACGGTGCAGATAGTCGGCTCCGTGAGGGAGCGCACCGTCGAGAGACGGGCCCAGCAGGCCCTGCGGGAGAGTGAGATGAAGTATCGCACCCTGGTGGAAAACGTTCGGGACATAATCGTGATCGCCCAGGATGATCGATATGTCTACGTGAACCCGGCGGTGGAGACCATCCTCGGATACAGGGCCGAGGAGGTCCTCGATTCCGACTGGCTGCGGCTGATACACGAAGAAGAACGGAACCGCCTCGAGGAGATGAGCCGGGCCCGCGACCGGGGTGAGGATGCACCGAGTGTCTACGAAACGGTGATGAACCATCGAGACGGGCACCGGGTGCACGTGGAGCTCAACGTCAACGTTGTCAGCTACAGAGGTAGGCCCGCGGATCTCGTCGTGATACGCGACGTTACCCAGCGAAAGGAGGCAGAACGCCGGCTGCGCTACCTGAGCTTTCACGACCAGCTCACCGGACTCTTCAACCGCGCTTACTTCGAGAACGAGCTGGCCCGCCTCGACGTGCCGCGGCAGCTGCCGCTGTCGATCCTCATGGCGGACATCAACGGCCTCAAGCTCATCAACGATGTCTTCGGTCACCAGGAGGGAGACCGCCTTCTGCAGAGGGTCGCTGCCACCCTGAAGGAGGGATGCCGACAGGAGGATGTGGTGGCGCGCATTGGAGGCGACGAGTTCGCCATCCTGCTTCCAGACACCTCCTTTGAACAGGCGGAGGGGATAGTCACCAGGTTGACGCAGCGATTGAGAGAGAGCACGCATCAACACTACGCCGTCTCCGTGTCCATCGGGGCTGCCACCAAGTCCGGGGAAGGC
Organism: Clostridia bacterium; assembly: GCA_003563755.1. The sequence continues at coordinate 14,980 of PWUB01000264.1, read as the reverse complement.
GAGGATGTCTGGAATCTCTTCAGCGAGGCAGAGGTGCGGATGTACCGGGACAAGATGCTCCGGAGTGACAGCGTCCGGCAGTCCATAGTGAAGTCGCTGAGAGGCGTCGTGGAGAAGACGCCCGAGCAGCGGGAGCGCGTCAGGTTCCTCCAGGAGACGAGTGTTGCCCTGGGACGGGAACTGGACCTTCACGACAGCGAACTGAGAAACCTCGAGATCCTCGCCCAGCTCCACGATATCGGAAGGGTCTCGGGCTCCGATTCTGTCCCCCTGATGACGGACAACCTCGATGGTGACAACAAGGGTGTGGAGCCGCACCCGGACCTGGGCTACCGAATAGCCAGGGCAACCAGGGAGTTTGCACCCGTGGCGGAAGCACTTTTGCATCATCGGGAGTGGTACAACGGCGAGGGACACCCCCACGGCCTGGCCGGAGAGGAGATCCCCCTCTTGGCGAGGATCATGGCCGTTGTCGATGCTTTCCACACCCTGACGAGGGATGAAGCCGGTGACGGACTGTCCTCCGAGGAGGCCCTGGTCAGGATGAATGACCATGCCGGATCGCAGTTTGATCCCGAGGTGGTGCAGGCCCTGGGCCGCGTGGTTTCGTCCGAATGATGACTCTCCCGCACCCACGTCCCTTCAGGGGCGAATGGTGACCGGTGCGGGTTGTCTGCCCCTTAGGTGCCGCACATCATCTTCCATTAATTGAACTAGCAGCTCCGCATATCCCCTCGAGATCCCGCAGCTACTAGGGGTGAGGAGGTGTATCGCCCTGAAGGAGCGGCAGATCGAGGAGTTCGTGGAGAAATACGAAAAGATGAGCCGCAAGGACAAGAAGAAGAGCCCCCTGATAAGCAAGAAGGACCTCCGCAAGCACACCGGCGGGACCATGTACGGTATGAAGCTCCGTGCGGCTGCCGAACTCGGCCTACTCGAGGATGTGCAGGAGAAGGGATGGTCCGGACTCAGCGCGGCCGAGACCGGACGCATCGGAGGCTACGTGTCGAGACGACTTCGGATCCAGCGAATCGGTGCCGCAGAGTCGCCAGACACCGACGGGTGATCAGGTTTCAAAGCCCAGCTGGCTGACCAGGTCAGACAGCTGCCTGAGGTAGATCCGGATGATATAGCGACGCAGCCCCAGTTCGCGGCGGAGTATCGTGATTATCCGGCCGTACAGCTGAACAGCCTGTTCTCCCTCGGGCTCCGACGCGCCCCTGCGGCCGTAGGCCACCTGCTCGTAGGCCCCCACCAGCTCGGCCAGGTGTGAGCTGGCCTCCTGCGAGCTGGGCCTGACAAGGGCCGCAAACTCCCGGAGAGTCAGCCCCCGCGGGGAGAGGTTGAAGGCTTCGCTGAGATAGGTCAGAGACAGGATCGCAGCATGTACGACCTGGGCGTCCGGCCCGTCGCTGATGTCCGGATCACCGAGGATTTCCCCGGTTGCCCTCCTGGCCAGCAGGAGATCTCTTCTCCGAACCAGGGTGAACAGGGCAAAAGAGATCATTGATACGGCGGCGGCGGCGATGAGCAGGAGCGAGGTCGCGATCCGCCACGGGGATATTCCCTCGGGAGGCGCCTCAACGGGGTACTCTTCCTCCATGTCCAGTTCCTCATCGGGATCAAAATCAAGCCACGGTCTCTCCCCGGGGTCATCGTCGGCAGGCTCCGTGGTGATGCCGGTTATGGGGTCAACGGGAGCCGGTGCCGTATGATCCACGGACGGATACGCGGGGGTTGCCTCGAAAGGAACCCACCCGTAGTTTTCAAGCCAGACCTCGACCCAGGCGTGGGCCGACGACATCGGCACCACCCCGTGCTTCATCCTGTCAGGCGCCTCCGGGTCACGCTCCATCATGTCCTTTGAAACGATGAAACCCTGCACCCATCGGGTGGGGACCCCTGCAGATCTCAGCAGAACGGCCATGGCCGTGGAGTGGTAGGTGCAGTAGCCGGCGCGGCCTTCGAACAGGAAATGATCGGTGAACTCCTGCTCCTCCGGGACGGCCCGCACGTCCAGGCTGTACGGGATGTCTCTCAGGTACCGTACCACGGCCTGGGCCTTAGCATAGTTACCCTCGTGGCCGTCGGTGATTTCTGAGGCCAGCTCGTGGACCCGGTCGGGGACGTTTTCGGGAAGCTGAAGATAGGGCATCAGTTCCTCGTCTTCGGGATCCGATGAACGGTCCTCGTCGGGATCCAGCTCCCAGTAGGGCAAAAGGGACAAAACTGCGTATGACCCATCTCGGTCGAGCCGGTTATAGGATATGACGTCACCGCGATCGCTCTTAGCGATGACCTCTCCACCGAGCCTGGTGGGTTCCAGGGCCTCGTCGGGCAGCTGGCATTCCCGCACATCACCGGCACCGAATACGGTGTTGGTCTCGAGGTTTTCGGGGGTGATCGTCTGTATGAACTGCCTGCTGTACACGTTGGTATCGAAGGTGCGCCGAAGCCTCTGTCCGTCCTGGTACCATACCCACCCCTCGCTGTCCCCGGACAGCCATCCGTGGCCCGTGTAGTGGCCGAGAGTCCTTCCCTTGAGATAAAGGGGGAAGTTGAGGTTGCCCAGGTCCCCGTACCTGGCGCGTACACTCAGCTCAAAGGCGGAACGTGAATCCAGTTCCAGGGGCCCACCGAGCTCGGTGGGTGAGCCGAATCCGGAGAGGCGGAGAGAAAACCACGTCGACGCCCTGGTCCCCGTTCCACCTTCACCCCTGATCCGGTCGAAGACCGGGAAGGTACTGCTCACCCACCGCCGGACGCTCGTCAGGCTCCACATCGGGGTGTCGAGGGGGATGAGGGTCGCCGTCACCGTCACCAACAAGAGCAGCGCTACCGTTGATAGCATTACGGATGGCAAAGAGAATCTCTGTACGACGGAGAGACGCTCCGGGTTGAACCACCCGCGGTACTGAAGGGTCACGACCAACAGCCCGGCCGCCACCACGTACATCGGCAGGTATCCCTCGGCGCGATCAAAGAGGAAGAACCACTGAAAGAGCAGCGTTCCCAGCCCCGGGAGAACGGCGAGGCCGGGGGCATTGCGACGGGTCTGGGCCAGGCTCCAGGCGGTGAAGGCCAGCAGCAGCAGCCAGAGGGTGGAGTAGCCCATGTAGTGGGGCACGTAAAGCAGCTCGTCGTGATAAGCTTCGTACAGGAACGAGAACCAATCACGGAGGAAACTGAAGACGGCGTCTGCGGCCCCGGGCCAGTATCGAAAACTGAGCAGGAGCCACAGGGGAGATCCGGCGGCCGCGGCGAGGAGCACCCACCTGGTGTAAGACCAAGAGGCCTCGCCAAGGGCCGTGAGGACCAGGATCCCGGCGGTGATCGCCCACATGAGCGGGCTGCGGGAGATGGCCATGAACTCCGTGAAAGAGTGGAATATCAGGACCAGTATCGCGGCATTGCACAGGTAGGCGAGCACGGTGAGGCGCCCGGGGATGCGGTTTTCACCCCGGACCGACTCCGCGCCTGCTGATGTCATCTCATGCGTCATTTTTTCAGTCATCATTTCATCAATCCCTGTTTCATCATATCGTCTGCCTGGACCTGCCCCCGTGCTGCCGCTCGGTCAGGGTAGCGTCGAGATGGAAGTACCGGGCGCCCGCGGGGACGACCCAGCACCCAATGAGCCTGTTGCGCGACGCGAATTGATGATCTGCCGCCGTTGCCCCATCGGTCACCACAAACACAGAAACCCCCATGCCCATCTGGACCATGGAGGTCAGGTGTGATGACATCGATGGAGTCAGTGCTCCCGTGACCAGTAGCAGGGTGCTTCCGCTTCCCAGGGAGTGTCCGAGCTGCTGCAGCAGCTGGTCCGTGGGTACCGGGCAGTCAGACTCGGAGTAGGCGAGGGATCGTAGGATCGGCCGCAGCCGGGCCGGTCCCTTTCCCGGATCCAGGGACTGGTTCGTCTTGCCCCTGGCTATCAGACCGACGGCCAGGTCGTTGCGCAGGCAGTTGGCGGCCAGGCCCGCCGCCAGGTCGAAGCCCGTCTCCCGGGCCTCGCTGGATTCAAATGCCCCCGTGGACATCTCCCGGGTCCGGCCCGCCCGGTCGCGCAGCGTCCGCCGCTGGCTGAGGTCGATCATCACGTGCACCTCGCCGGAGGCGGTGAGCTCGAACTCCCTCACGTACGGTTCTCCGATACGCGCGGAGGTGGGCCAGTGTATGTGCCGGGGATTGTCGCCTGGGCGAAGGGGACGAATATCCGCGAGGTTCGAAGGATCGGCGAAGGATCGGATGCGGGTACGCAGGGATCCGAAGGGTCTGCGCAGGGGCAGTTGTCCTCCCCGGATGGGCATGATCCGGGGGTATACGGTGACGTACCGATCTCCGTACAGGCTCTTTCTGCCCTCGAACCAGCCGAAGGGATCGGCAACGCGGATGTCGATGGGGCCCAGCCGGTACCTGCCGTGCTGCTGGAACTGAGCATCCCTGGTGACCATGCGGCTGGCCAGCCCGGGGACCGCCGATGCCACCTTCCACTCGTTTCTCACCGGTTCGTCCTTGTGACCAGGCAGGATTCCCGTGGCTTCCAGGCGGGTGATGGGTATGAAACCTTCGTTGTCGAAGCGCATGGTTAACCTGCTCTTCTGACCCCGCTGCATCTCCTTTTGGTCTGAGTCATACAGACACTCCAGGCTGGAAAGCATCATCCGCGTCCAGGCGTAGGATCCGAGGAGCAGAAGCAGCTTGACACGGTACATAATGTGCGGCATCGTTCCACCGGACACCCGCGTTGCCACGTAGAATGCAACCGCCGCCAGCAGCGGCCACTTTTCCACCATGGTCACGCCGCCGCTGAGTCCACTGAGAAAGGACTTCACCCGCTTGATCAGGAGACTCCCCAGGCGGGCAGCGGTTCCTGCGTCTTCGGCCTCATGCTGGTGCACCCTGGTTCACCTCCGGGGTCATTCTGGCTGACGGACTTGAGTGTGTTATGTTCCACGGGCCGGACCTCTTCGCTTCAACCTGTGCCGGGAACGGGAACATGGCGCAGGATTCTCTCGATTACCTGGGTCGGAACCTTGTCATCCCAGCGGGCCTCGGGAGTGAGGATGAGCCGATGGCGCAGTACGGCAGAAGCCATCTCCTTGACATGGTCCGGCAGCACATATTCCATTCCGTCGTACAGGGCAAGGGCCTGGCTCAGCTTCAACAGGGTGAGAGAGGCGCGTGGACTGGCTCCGAGGTATATGTCGTCGTCGTCCCGGGTTGCCCGTGCTATGGCAATCACGTAATCGAGGAGAGACTCAGCCGCGTAGATCTCATCTACCGCCGGACGCATGGAGAGGGCCTCATCGGAGTCGACGACGGCCTTCACATCCGCCAGGGCATGCTGTTTCTGTACGCGTATCAGCATCTCCCTTTCGTCCAGGGCGGACAGGTAGCCGATTTCGAGGGAAAGGGCGAACCTGTCAAGCTGGGCCTCGGGTAAGGGGAACGTTCCCTCGTACTCGATGGGATTCTGCGTGGCCATGACGAGGAAAGGCTGGGGAAGGGAGTAGCTCACCCCGTCCACCGTAACCTGGCCTTCCTCCATGCACTCCAGGAGCGAGGACTGGGTCTTCGGTGAGGCACGGTTGATCTCGTCAGCCAGCACGATATTGTGAAACACCGGCCCCTTGCGAAACTGGAAGCTGGAATCATCGGGATTGAGGACCGAGGTACCGGTTATGTCCGTGGGCAGAAGATCCGGTGTGAACTGGATCCTGCGGAAGCTCAGATCCATGGAGCTGGCCAGGGCCTTGATCAGGGTGGTCTTGCCGACCCCGGGGACATCCTCCACCAGCACATGACGCCCCGTGGCCAGGGCCAGGACCAGGTTGCGGATGACCTTCTCCTTGCCCACGATGGCCTTCTGGATGTTCTTTACGAGCGTTCGCATCACCCTACTCGCGCGGTTTGGACTTGATGATTGCAGTGTCACCTCTCCCTTCTCCTGCATCGTTGGAGGTATATCACTTCATCAGTTGCACAGTCCGGGGGAAGAAGCATGTGAAAGTAGCAACGACAGTTAGTGATCCCGCAAACCCTCTACATAGAATAGCCACAACGGTGGGTTGATTGCAACTGTTGAGTGATCATCTATATTCATCGTACAACATAGTGTCAATAGGTGCCATGTGATGGAGGGTGGGCCCTTTTCAGATCCGTCCCTTTTCATCAAAGGGGCACGCCTGGTTGATACCTCAAGGCAGGCCTTACCCCCGGCCCCTCAGGGCCGGGAGAATGTCGCCCGAGCCCCCGGGTGGCCCCAGGGGAGGGTGCTGGAGCAGCCTGTGTACTGTGAGCAGCGGCTTCGCCGTGACCGGCCTATCGACCCCATACCCGGTCGTCGGTGGCATCCACCGGGTCAAGATCGGAGTTGATCTTGGAAATTGGCTTGGATACCACGTCGCGGGAAGGTACACTATGGGTGAGATGCATGGCCAGTGATCATCCTGGCGGGAGTCACACTTTCACTACAAGATGCGGAGGGATACCCCAATGATCTCAGAACGGCTCCAGATTATCACCCCTTCGGCAACTCTCAAGCTGAACGCGCGGGTGCAGGAACTGGTGGCGGAGGGCAGGGATGTGGTCAAGTTCGGTGTGGGTGAACCCGACTACCCGACCCCGGATCACATCAAGGCCAAGGGTATCGAGGCGATCCACGCCAACAAGACCACCTACACTCCCACGACCGGAATACCCGAGCTCAGAGAGGCTGTCTGTCGCAAGTTCCTCGAGGACAATGGACTGGAGTATGAACCGTCACAGATCATCGTATCGGTGGGAGCCAAGCAGTGCATCTACAACGCTCTCATGGCTCTGGTCAATGACGGCGATGAGGTACTGGTGCCTGCCCCCTTCTGGGTCAGCTACCCCGAGCAGGTCAAGCTTGCCGGAGGCATCCCGGTGATCGTAGAGACCACCGAGGAGACCGCTTTCAAGCTCACTCCCGAGATCCTCAAAGACGCGATAACCTCCAGGACCAAGGCCATCATCCTCAACAGCCCCAGCAACCCTACGGGCTCCGTCTACACGCGGGAGGAGCTGGCGGCACTGGGTAGCATACTCCGTGAGAACGAGATATGGGGCATCCTGGACGAAATCTACGAATCACTGGTCTACGATGGGGTCGAGCATGTGAGCCTCGCCACCGCATCTCCCGAGATGAAGGACTACTCCATCGTCATCAACGGTGTCTCCAAGGCGTATGCTATGACCGGGTGGAGAGTCGGTTACGCTGGAGGTCCCTCCGAGGTCATCAGCGCCATGTCCAAGGTGCAGGGGCATGCCACCAGCAACACTGCTTCCATGTCCCAGTGGGCGGCCCTGGCGGCGCTCGAGGGCCCGAAGGACCTCATCAACGAGATGATAGAGGAGTACAACCGGCGCCGTCTGTACATGGTGGAGCGTCTGAACAACATACCCGGGTTCGAGTGCGACCCGCCCGACGGAGCCTTCTACGTGTTCCCCAACGTCAACGAGCTGATAGGTAGACAGCTCGGCGGCAGGAAGCTCACAGGCGCCGACATGTTAGCCGAGATCCTGCTGGAAGAGGTGTACGTGGCTGTCGTTCCCGGCAGTGGATTCGGAGCTCCTGAAAACCTCAGGTTCTCCTACTCCACATCCATGGAGAGTATAGAGGAAGGCCTCGACAGGCTGGAGAAGCTGCTGGGCTAGAGGAGATCAAACAGGGATCGGGCCCGCTCCGCGGGCCTGACCCATACCCGGAGAGGCTGGCGACATGGCGTATTCCACACCCTTTCCCATCCCCGAACATGGAGAAACGGCCGCGGTCCTCGGACTGGGAATCAGCAACCGGGAGCTGGTGAAGTACCTCGCGGGTCGCGGTGTCACGGTGCGGGCCTATGACAAAAAGCCAGGGGATGAGCTCGGCGAACACTACGCTTCCGTGGCCCACCACCTGTCCGGCGGGTCCTTCGGGAGAGACTACCTTGCCGATTTCAGCTCGGATTTGGCCGACCGAATCGACTGGGTATTCGTGACGCCCGGAATGCCGAAGGACCTCCCCGAGATCGAGGAGGCCAGGCGCAGCGGGGCCCGGATATCCAGTGAGCTGTCCCTGTTTATGATCCTCTGTCCCGCCCCCATGGTGGGGGTGACGGGCAGTTCGGGCAAGACCACGACCGCCTCTCTCGCGGCGGCCATGCTCCGGAGCGATGACCAGCGTGTATGGCTCGGGGGCAATATAGGTGTTCCGCTCATAGACCGGGTGGATGAGATCACCGAACACGACGTTGTCGTGCTGGAGATCTCGAGCTTCCAGCTGGAGCTGGCCGAGAGAGTCCCCCAGGTGGGCGTACTCACCAACATCAGTCCCAACCACCTCGACGTGCACCGCACCATGGACAACTACGTCGCAGCCAAGAGGCGGATGATCTCCCTTCAACAGGAGGGGGATTTCATGCTTCTCAACGCTGACTGCGCGTCGAGTCTGCAGATGCAGGACTCCATCAGGGGAGAAGGGGCCTTTTTCTCCGTGCTGTATGCCCCCTCGACCTGGAGTTCATCGATGCCCCTGGGCGGCTGGTACCAGGAGGGAGAACTCTGGGTGTCTTACTCCGGTGAACCTGTGCAGTTGTGTACGATGGAAGAGATGCCCCTCCGGGGCCTGCACAACGCTTCGAACGTGCTGGCTGCGGCGGTACTGGCGATCCGCATGGGAGCCTCACCCCGTAGCATACGCCGGGCGGTGAGGAACTTCACGCCCGTTCGCCACCGCCTCGAGGATGTGGGGAGCCTCGACGGTGTGCTGTACGTCAACGACTCCATCGCTACATCCCCCGACCGGACCGTCGCCGGCCTACACAGCTACACCGAGCCGGTGGTTCTGCTTCTGGGTGGATACGATAAGGGGCTGTCCTTCGATCCGCTGGCAGAAGAACTGGTCTGCCTCGGCCACGAGGGGCACATCAGGGCGGTGGTGCTGATGGGAGACACGGCGGAGCAAATCCACGGCGCCCTCTGCAGGAAGGCATCGGACCGGGAACCGTCGTCCGTCGATGAGGTGCCCGTACACCGCGTCGAGGGCCTGAGGGATGCCTTTCTCACGGCCCGTAACCTGGCCCGTCCGGGTGACGTGGTCCTGATGTCTCCAGCCTGTGCGAGTTTCGACGAGTTTCCCAACTACGTCCAGCGCGGCAGGTACTTCCGCAAACTCGTGCAGGGGGCTTTGAAGGATGAATGATACCAGCCTCTCGGACAAGCTGCAGGAGATGTGCGATCTCCTCGAGGACGCCCACGGGCGGGGGTCCACCTACCGGGAGCGTCCCAGTCTCTCGGGACAGCCCTGCGACCCCGTCGGAACCCTGGTGGTGACCATCCTGTCGCAGGCGAGCAATGATGTCCAGACTGCCCGGGTCTACCAGGGCCTCATGGAGGCCTTTCCCACCTGGGAGTCGCTGGCCCTTGCCGATCCCGGAGAGGTGGAGAAACTGCTGCGCCCGGGAGGCCTGGCGGTCCCAAAGCGCCGCTACATACAGGAGTCACTGCGCCGGATTCGATGCGACATGGGTGACTACGCCCTCGACTCCCTGGAGGAATGCAGCGATGAGGAGTGCTACTCCTACCTCACGGGCCTTCTCGGTGTGGGCCTGAAGACGGCCGCCTGCGTGCTCCTGTTCGGCCTGGGCCGGGATGTGTTTCCGGTGGATACCCACGTGGCCAGGATCTGCAGGCGTGTGGGCCTGGTGCCCGATAGGGCATCACCGGAGAAGATACACCGGCTGCTTGAGCCTCACCTGCCCGCCGGCGTTTCGCTGGGGCTGCACCTGAACCTGTTGGAGCACGGCAGGAAAATCTGCAGTGCGCCGAGGCCGAAGTGTGAGGAGTGCGGTATCGCCCATCTATGTGAAGGCAGCCGACTCCGCTGACCCCTACGGCAGTTTCGCTGCTTCATCCTCGGTGTATGCATAGAGGAAGAAGTGCACGGTGGGCGCTACCACCACGGATTCGACGTGGATGAGGTAATGGTCACGGTCGAGGGTGACCGTTCGCTCATGATACAGGCTGTGCAGCAGCAGGGGGTCGCCCTCCTCCACCACCTGGCCCATCACGCCGGCGCTCACCGCGCGCAGCTTTTCGGTGAGGGTGAGGGCGGTCTTGGACCTGTCCGCGTCCATGTTCATGATGTGTATATCCACGGACTTGACGACGGGCCGGGTCTGAAACTCCTCGAGCTGGGTTTTCATCTGTTCGAGGCTCTGCCGCTGCTCCCTGGCCAGGGACATGAAGAGGTCACGCTGCAGCGCCACCTTCTCCACCCGGGAGGCGACGGCGCCCATGAGGGCCGCGGCGCCCACGACGACACCGAGCAGAAAGGCCGCGAACAGGCGTCGAAAGGACGGGCCGGTCACGGCTGCACCACCCAGTGGATCAGGGCATGACCGAGATGTGCTCCTCCGAAGGCGGCGATGACCAGGCCGGTCTGCTGGGTCAGGGCGGTGAGCTGCCGCTGCCACAGGATCGATTCCAGCATGCGGATGGTGGAGAAAGTGCCTCCCAGGGAGGCGACGGCTGACCAGATCCGAAGGCGCTCGGCCAGGTCCATCATGGTTGTGGCCGGGTATCCGCCGGCAAGAAGTGATCCCAATGAGCCCAGCAGGGATCCCCCGATGAGCATCCCGAAGGACATGGAAAAGGAAAGAATGAGTTGAATCAAGAAACTGTTCATTGGCGTCTTGCTCCCCACGGTAGATGGATATGCGGGAGAGCTGTCCTTTCATACCTGGCGTTTAGTCCGGAAAAGAGGGTCGTTAAGTGTTCGTTCATCTTCATAACCACACGGAATACAGCCTCCTCGACGGTGCCAGCCGGATAGACGATCTCATAGAACGCGCCCTGGAGATGGGCATGGAGTCGTTGGCCGTAACGGACCACGGGGTCATGTACGGGGTGGTTGAGTTCTACCAGAAGGCGGTTGAGGCGGGCCTCCACCCGGTCATCGGCTGCGAGGTATACGTGGCCCGGCGCACCCGCAGCGACCGCGAGGCGGGGGAGGACGACAACCCCTATCACCTGGTGCTCTTGGCGGAGAACGAGACGGGTTACCGCAACCTGATGAAGCTGGTTTCACGGGCGTACATCGAAGGTCTCTACTACAAGCCCCGCTGCGACCGGGAGCTTCTCGAAGAGTACAGCGAGGGACTCATAGCTCTCTCCGGGTGCCTCGCGGGGGAGGTACCCCGGCTGATCCTGGAGGGGCACGAGGAGCTGGCCCGGGATGCGGCACGCTGGCACAGGGACGTCTTCGGGGCGGAAAACTACTTCCTCGAGCTGCAGGATCACGGATTGACCGACCAGCAGCGGGTCAACCCGGTGCTGGGGGAGCTTGCCGGGGACCTCGGGGTGGGGCTGGTCGCAACCAACGACTCGCACTACCTGCGGCGGGAGGACGCGGTGGCCCACGATGTCCTGCTGTGCATCCAGACCAACAACACCATCGAGTCGGACAACCGGCTCCGCTTCGAGAACGACCAGTTCTACTTCAAGACCCCCGAGGAGATGGCGGAACTGTTCGCCGACTACCCGGGTGCCCTGGAGAACACCGGCCGCATCGCCAGGCGCTGCCGGGTCGATTTCGATTTCGAGGCCCTGCACCTGCCGGACTTCACCATACCCGATGAGTACGAGACCGCCCTGGACTACCTCCGTCAGCTGTGCGATGAGGGTCTCAGGCAGCGCTATTGCACGATCACCCCCTCCATCCGTGAGCGCCTCGACTACGAGCTGAACACGATCGACGAGATGGGGTATTCGAGCTACTTTCTCATCGTGTGGGATTTCGTGAGGTTTGCCCGGCAACAGGAGATAGCCGTCGGACCGGGCCGCGGCTCCGCGGCCGCCAGCCTGGTGTCCTACACCCTGGGCATAACCAACATAGACCCCATTGACGCCAACCTGGTGTTCGAACGCTTCCTCAATCCCGAACGAGTGAGCATGCCCGACATCGACATCGACTTCTGCTACGAGCGCCGTGACGAGGTCATAGAGTACGTGGTGGGCAAGTACGGTGATGACCGGGTGGCGCAGATCATAACCTTCGGCACCATGGCCGCGAGGGCGGTGCTGAGGGACGTGGGCCGTGCTCTCAGCCTCCCCTACAGCGAGGTGGACAGGATCGCCAAGATGGTGCCTCACCAGCTGGGTATCAGCCTCGAGGGAGCCCTCGACCATTCCTCCGAGCTGAGGGAACTGTACCGGGAGGACAAAGAGGTCCGCCGCCTGGTCGATGTCGCCCGCTCCCTGGAGGGGCTGCCGAGGCACGCCTCCACCCATGCAGCGGGAGTGGTGATCTCCGAACGGCCGCTGCAGGAGTACGTGCCCCTGCAGCGGATGGGTGACGGATCCGTCGTGACCCAGTTCTCGATGGGTGTGCTCGATTCCCTCGGCCTTTTGAAAATGGATTTCCTCGGCTTGAGGACTCTGACCGTGATCGAGGAGACGGTGTCGATCATCCAGAAGACTGGGGATCCGGGCTTTTGCATGGACGATATACCCATGGATGATGAGGATACCCTGGCCCTCATAGCGACGTCCGAGACCGAGGGAGTCTTCCAGCTGGAGTCGGAGGGTATGAGGGAGCTTCTCAAGGACCTCGTTCCCAGCACTTTCGAGGACGTCATCGCCGCCGTCGCCCTTTTCCGGCCCGGGCCCATGGAGAACATACCCACTTTCCTCCGCAACAAGCATAATCCCGATGAGATCGAATACCTCCATCCCGATCTTGAGCCCATCCTGAAGGATACCTACGGGATCATGGTCTACCAGGAGCAGGTCATGCAGGTCGCCTCGGTGATCGCCGGATTCACCATGGGACAGGCGGACATACTTCGCCGCGCCATGGGCAAAAAGGACCCGGAGGTCCTGGATTCGATGAAGGAGATGTTCGTCGAGGGCTGCCTCGAAAACGGATACAGCCGGGCCGTGGCGTCGGAGCTCTTCGGTTTCATCGAGAAGTTCGCAGACTACGGGTTCAACAGGGCCCACACCGCACCCTACGCTCTGCTGGCCTATCAGACCGCATACCTCAAGGCCAAGTATCCGGTTCCCTTCATGGCCGCCCTTCTGACCAGCGTCATGAACGACAGCGACAAGGTGGCCAAGTACATCACCGAATGCCGGAGGATGCAGGTGCCGGTCCTGCCCCCGGACGTCAACCACAGCTATTCCAACTTCACCGTGGACGGTGACAGGATCCTGTTCGGCCTGTCGGCGATCAAGAACCTGGGAAGGGCGGCCATCGAGTCCATCGTCGCCGAGCGGAGCGCGGCAGGACCCTTCGGCAGCTTCACCGACTTCTTCGACCGTGTCGATGTGAGGGCCCTGAACAGGCGGGCGGTGGAGTGCATGATCCAGGCCGGGTCCTTCGACAGCATAGAACCGAACCGAAACCGGCTGCTTGGAGGATATGAGGCGGTTCTTTCGTCGGCCGTGAGCCGTCAGCGGCGGCGGGAGACGGGACAGGTGTCCCTGTTCGAGATGGCAGCTGCAGCGGCCGATGGTGCGGGCACGGGGGATGACGCCATTCCCGGCGCGGAGCCCATGGCACCCCTGGACAAGCTGCACCTGGAAAAGGAAGTACTGGGGGTGTACCTGTCCGGGCATCCTCTCGATCAGTGGCGGGATATCCTGAGAGAGGAAATCACCGCCTCCGCCGAGGAGCTGGCGGACATGAAGGACGATACGCGGGTCATCATAGGTGGTATGGTGGTGTCGCAGTCACGCATTCTCACCCGCAAGGGGGAGACGATGGCCTTCGTTACCCTGGAGGACCTCAGCGACCGCGTCGAGGTGGTGGTCTTCCCGTCGGTGTTTTCGGAGCACGCCGATCTCCTGGGCGAGGAGGACGTGCTGCTGGTGGACGGGCGGGTGTCCCACCGGGATGATGAGGTGAACGTGGTGGCCGAGGACCTGCGAATTCCCAACTCCTCCGGCAAGCTGTATATCTTCGTAAAGCCCGCAGTGCAGATCCTGGAGCAGGTCAAGTTCCTGCTCGGAAAGCACCGCGGTGACACCCCGGTGTACCTGTGTCTGCCCGAGGCAGACACGGTGATCCTGGCCGGCGGCGGTTTGCAGGTCGAGCCCACGGAGGCGCTGTTTTCGTCCCTGCAGGATATACTGGGTGAGGATGCGGTGAGGTACCGCCCTCCCACCGCGGACAACGAATCGTGAGGATGTGACCGCCTCTATGAGGATATTCTGGAAGATACTCGCCCTGCTCACCCTCGTGCCCCTGGTGGAGCTGGCCCTTTTGCTGGAGGTCGGCCGGCACATCGGTACCTGGCGCACCGTCGCCCTGGTCATCGTCACCGGGGTGGCCGGTGCCATCGTTTCCAGCAGGGAGGGCACAGCGGTATTCGGACGAATACGCCGTGAGGTTATGGGCGGACAGATCCCCTCGACGACCCTGCTCGAGGGGGGACTGGTCGTGGCCGGTGGGCTTCTGCTTCTCACTCCCGGCCTGCTGACCGACGTCCTGGGTTTCGCCTGCCTGCTGCCGCCCAGCCGGCTGGCACTGAAGAGGTGGATCGTCCGCAGAGTTGAGGCCTTCATAATGGGGGCCGCGGGCTTCTGACCGGAGGTGTGCGATGGTCGATCGAGATTCGGTGATGGACGCCCTGCGTCGGGTAGAGGATCCCGAGCTGGGCAGCAACCTGGTGCAACTGGGAATGGTCAGGGAGGTCGAGGTGTCCCCCGAAGAAATATCCGTTCAGCTGGCCCTGACCATGGCGGGGTGCCCCTTTCGCGAGAGCATCAGGGAGAATGCCGAGGAGCAGGTGAAGAAAATAGCACGGGGGAGGGCGGTGACGGTATCCCTTTCCGTCATGACTGTCGAGGAGCGGGAGCGGCTGACCAGGGCCCTGTCCGCCGGGACCGAGGACAGGCCCTCACCGCTGGTGGACGGGGGAGGAGACCTGCGGATGCTCGCCGTCGCCAGCGGAAAGGGCGGGGTAGG
>PWUB01000240.1 GCA_003563755.1 Clostridia bacterium | reverse complement strand
CATGGTACCGCATGCCGGTCCCGGCAGCACGTGTGGACGAGGGGCGCCAGAGCGAGGGGCTCATGCTCGTCAACACGAACTGGGCGGATCAGCATTTCTGCATCGAGGAATACCGCGAGGGAGAGTGGAGGATACTGCCCTCGCCCTTCCTCCGTTATCACCTGGAGCACGGATCCCGCCTCGGAGAGCCTGAAGAGCTGTTCAGTCCCGGGGGTGAGATGCTGGTGCTTCCGAAAACACCAGCCCCGGGCCAGGGACAGGGCCGGATCCTCGCCGACGCATTGTGGGTGCGCCTGTCTCCCGCAGGAACACTGCGGGTGCTGGTCATGGTCCGGGCCGAGGGCATGGAGATGGATCTTTCCCTCAGGAGCATCCTCGCTGAAACCCGGTGGGAAGATGCCCTCGGTGGGTCATCGGTCGCCAACCGCATCCTGTGGACCGATGTTTGGCCGGCAGTCGACGGAGTGTGGCCCCTCTCCCGGGGTACGGCACTGTTCGATTTGCAGTGGCAGCAGGTTCCCGCCGACACCTTTGCAGTCCGGCTGGGGAGCTTCGTTTTCGGTGATGACCGCGGTACCGTGACCATCCCGAACCTGCCTGTGCCGCCCTGAGTCGGGTCACACTGAGAGAAAACCCCGCCCCGCCGGATGCAGCGGCGGGGCGGGGTTGGCGGTACCGTTTTCTCTTCAAGCCAGTTGGGCGACGGCGTCGATGAGCCGGTTCACTTCCGCTTGCGTGTTGTAGGGTGCCACCCCGACCCTGACCACACCACCGGTGGGTGCCAGCCCCAGTCTCTCGACCAGGGTGGTGGCGTAGAAATCTCCGTCCCAGGTGAAGATGCCCCTATCGCCCAGTCGGCGGGCGATTTCCTTCGGGGTCAACCCTTCCCTGGTGAAGGCAACGGTCGGTGTCCTGTCCTCGTGGGCCCCGGGGCCGTAGATCGTCACTCCCGGGATCTCCGCCAGTCCCTTCATGATCAGGCGGTTGAGTTCATCCTCGTATTCGGCCATGGCAGCCATGCTGCGCCGGATCGAGGCCCTCAGCGTATCACCGTCGGCCGGTGGAACCATGGTCGCGATGAAATCAACCGCTGCCGTGGTTCCCGCTATACCCTCATGGTTGGCGGTGCCGGTCTCGATCTTGTGGGGTGGCGACGAGCCCTGGGGGCGCACCCGGTAGGTGTGAAGCCGTGCGAAGGTCTCCCGTCGTCCGTAGAGGATTCCCAGGTGCGGTCCGAAGGCCTTGTACGCCGAGCAGAGGAGGAAGTCGCACCCGATCTCCCGCACATCCGTCAGGCGGTGGGGAACCGAGTGAACGGCGTCGACGACCATGACGGCGTCGACCTCATCGGCTATTTTGCTCACCTCTTTGAGGGGCAGGATGGTGCCCACGGCGTTGGAGGCCCCGCTCACGGCTATAATCCGCGTCCGGGGGCTCACCAGGGCGCGGAGGTCATCCAGGTCGAGGGTGCAGTCCGCGGTGTTCATCGCGGCGCTTCTGACCACCGCACCCTGTTCCCTCAGGTCCAGCCAGGGGTCCCGGTTGGCCTCGTGATCGAGGTCCGTTATGATCACCTCGTCGCCTGCCCGGAGGTAGCGGCCGAGGGCGCGGGCCAGGCTGAAGTTCAGGCTGGTCATGTTCGCACCGAAGGCGATCTCATCGGGGTCCGCTCCCAGAAGAGCTGCCCCCCTCACGCGCGCTTCGTGGATGACTTCGTCGGTTCTCTCGCTGGTCAAAAAGGCGCCGCCGCGGTTCGAGTTCTGTTGTGTGTAGTACCTCTGTACGGCGTCGATCACGGACCGGGGGACCTGGGTGCCGCCCGGGCCGTCAAAGTAGACCACCGGTTCACCGCCCAGGGTGACATCCAGGGCGGGAAACTGCGACCGAATGCGTTCGACATCGAAATCGGACATGTGATCATCGCATCCTCTCCGGAGTTTGACACGTACCACTGAGTTCTCTGGGAAGAGCACTCGTTCCTGCGAGGAGATGGATGTCCGGTCAGCTCGGTGCCTGGCAGCCTGCCGGGTCCTGGGCCCCGGCGGTGATGTCAATCCTTCACGGGTGGCTCGGTCACGAATCCAGCAGTGCCTGTAGTGTCTTCTCCCTGGCGCGGTCCACGCCGCTGAAATCCATGGCGGTGCAGTAGTGTTCCTCCAGTTGCTGGTAGGTGCTCCTGGCCCCCCCGAGATCCTTCACTGCATCCCTCAGGGCTTCCTGCCGGGTGTCTCTCAGGGCTCCCAGGGTGCTGATGAGGGGCTTGATACGGGAGTCCCGGAGGTAGTCCGAGAGGTCGACGGCGTGGCTGCAGCGGGCTTCCGGGTGGAAGCCGTCCGATTTCACCGTTATGAGGGCGGTGTTCAGAGAGGGCAGCCAGCAGTGCTCGAATTTTCCGGGATCGAGGCCGCACCGGAACACCCAGCACGGGTTGGATCCTGCCCGGGCGCCGTCGAGCACCTCGCTGATGAGCCTGTGCGACAGGATGGAGGTGTCGTCGCAGATCACCCAGCAGGGATCTGCGCTGCGGGCCAGTTCCCTGGCAAAAGATACTCCACCCTGGGGCGTTATGGCCGACAGGAACAAGTGACGTTCTTCGTAGTTGTCGTAGGCTTCGGCGGCTGCCTCCCGGGAGGACAGGATCTCACCGGTGATCTTTCTGATGTCCCTGGCCACCGCGGCGTCGTCGAAGGCCTCCTGTTCAACGAGCATCCTGTCGCGGGCCCGGGAGCAGGCCCCGGCGGTGCCGAGCCGGGCGTGGGCGGTGCGGAAATGATCATCGACCCTTTTCTTGAGGTATTTTATATGCTCCCCCGAGGCAGCGAGGACATCCGTGTCCCAGTGTTCTCCCAGGTTGATCAAGAACCCGGTGACGCCCGGGTCGCCGGGCTCGACCACGTGGGGACTGGTCCCGTCGATTATCGAGGCGCCCAGGCGAGGTACGTGCACGGCATCAAGGGATTCACTGTCCGAGGCGCACCAGTGGTATTCCACCGTGTAGCCCTCGTCGGAAAGCACCGAGGCTGCCCTTTTCATGAAGGTGGATTTACCGACGCCTGGACCGCCCTTGAGGACGTACGTAGCCCTGGGATCCCCTCCGCCTATGTGTTCGAACAGGGAGTAAAAGCCCTGGCAGCTGTTCGCTCCGGGGAAGAAATCTACCGGCCGGTCGTGGACTGGTCTTGCGGTGATCTCTCTCACCGAATCACCCTCCTTCAGTGTGATGTGGCATACTGGACTTCCGCGGCAGGGAAGCCTAGCAGCAGGCCCCTAGCTGCTTATGCGTGGCGGGGCAAATAGGTTACCCGGGAGGGATTCATCGAGGATGAAGGGGCTGTCACCGTCGGGGGTCCAACAGATGCCTCCCATGCTGGCTGTTCCGATGCAGAGTCCCGTGGTCGGAGCCGGATGGGTCTACGAGCTCAAGTACGACGGGGTGAGGGCCCTGGTGCACGTTGACGCGGGGCGACTGCGGATTCTCTCGAGAAGCGGGCGGGATATGACGGACAGCTTCGCCGAGCTGGGCCCGCTGCCCGAGAGGCTGCATGCCTCCTCCGCCGTCCTGGACGGGGAGCTGGTGGGCCTCGATGACGACGGGCTGCCCTCCTTCAGCCTGGTCATGAGCAGGCTGCGGAGCCGGGGGGGCCGTGGTGGGGAGGGAGCCCTGCAGCTTCACCTGTTTGATGCTCTCAAGTTCGGCGGTGACGATCTCAGGGATGAGCCTCTCGGGAGGCGCAAGGAGGTTCTGCTGGACGGGGTGCGCTGGGGAGGTGCCGTCCGCTATTCGTCCCATGTGCCTGGACGACGAGGCCTGGATCTGTTGCGCAGGGCGGACCTGCGGGGGTTCGAGGGTGTCGTGGCGAAGGCCATCGACAGCACCTATGTCCACGGCCGCAGCGACAGCTGGCGGAAAATACGCCTCACGGCATCCGCACGGGTGCTGGCGTGCGGCCTGGCCAGGGCCGAGGCCCAGGGCGAGTGGGTGCTGTTGGTCGGAGTGTACGGTCCGGGCGGAGAACTGAAGTACGTGGGGCGGGTCCTGATACCGCCGAGCTATTCGGGCGACATCGAGGAGCTTCACGATGCGGCGCGGCAGCACCCCGGGGAGGATTCTCCCTTCCCCGGCGACCCGGAGGTCACCGGCCCTGTGATGTGGTTGGATCCTGTTCGGTCCTGCCGGGTGGAATACGCGGAGATCACGGCCGGGGGACGCCTCAGGCACCCGGCATACCGGGGACTGATACCGACGAGGCGCACGCGGTGTCTGTGGTCGCGCCTCGACCGCAACCGTGCGAGCAGGCCGGGCCCGCAGCAGAAGGGCCACCTTCCCACCGCGGAGCTACTCGCCAGGATGGGAGTACCAGCTGGTGAAAACGAGACCACCGTCGGCGCGAGGGGACGGAGGGTGAAGTTGACCAACCTAGACAAGGTACTCTGCCCCGAGCCCCGTCTCACCAAGGCCGACTTCATCGCCTACTACCACCTGGTGGCTCCGGCGCTCTTGGACTATCTCTCCGGCAGACCCCTGGTGCT
>PWUB01000297.1 GCA_003563755.1 Clostridia bacterium | reverse complement strand
TTCCCGCGAGCTTGTACGGTTCATCATCCCACCATCCCGCCCCGCGGAGCACGCCCTCGACGCTCGCCAGGTAGCTGGTCGAGCTTTCACCCATGCTGATGTCCAGGGTCTCTCTTGTCATGATTTGATTCCTCCCGTTCAATTATGAGGTACCTTCATCGTACTGGGGGAGGTATGACACAAAATGTCTCACCGGCATAATCTTTCGGGTTTCACTCAACCTCATGCTGATCGAGGAGGTGGTTTATGCGCCGGAGGAGCTTCTCCCTTAGCCACCCCGGTGACATGATCCGGAAGGGAGCCGGCTGCGACAGCAGGGCGGAGAGTAGCACCTGCGAGCTTGTGAAGGTGATCTCGTATGTAGTGCCCTCCACGCGGCTGATACTCATGTCTCCGCTTTCGAAGTCGGGTATATCATCGAACCTGACCCGGGCCACGTAGGGCTGCCGCGTCCATCCCGGGGCATCGGGAAAGGGTTCCGGGTCCAGCACCGGCAGGGCTGCTGTCGTCCGGGATTCACCGGGGCGCCGAAAGCGGGGAGTGTTGCCCGAGATGCGGAGGAACAGCTCCGCCAGCTGAAGAGCGGGGCCCGATCCGGCCCTCCGGTACTGCTCCGCCAGGTACGCCAGGGTCTGCAGCTCTACCTCGGAGATGATCTGCGCCGGCAGAGCGAAGGTATCATCGGTGTAGAAATACCCGCGTTTCCGGTGATCGTATTCCACGGGAGCTCCCATGGAATACCTCAGGTACTCTATGTCCCGGGCGGCCTGACGGGTGGATATCTCGAACCGCTCGGCTATCTGGCGGCAGTTCGGGTATCCGCCGGACCTGATCCAGGCATCGATCTGGGTTAGGCGGTGGTGGCTGCTCATTGCTCTTCCTCCACGATCCTCGCCGGCGGTGGTGTGAGCGGGAATGCCCCGGAGGGGTCACCCGCTCCCCGGCCGGGGCTATGCGTCGCCCGGCCCCGCCAGAAAGGCGGATCCCTCGGAGACAACGCACGCTGCGGCGACGGTCCAGGTTACGACAGTATACAGCACGAGGGGATGCACGGCTCTCCCGGTATCGTGCAGGGGCAGCCAGGCCCACGGTGCATTGATCCCCGCGTGAAGGAGGATCGCCGTAGGCAGGCTTCCTCCCGTTCTCCGGTACAGCCAGGTGAATATGACGCTCAGGCCGACTCCGTTCAACAGGTACCACAGCAGGGGCTGTTCACCCTGGGGAACCGCCGGGCTGACGAACAGCGGCAGGTGCCAGAACCCCCAGAGTACTCCCAGCACCAGGCTGGCCCGCAGGGGACTGATTTTCTCCAGGAGCCTGGGGAGAGCGTAGCCCCGCCATCCTGGTTCCTCCATGCCGCCTCCCAGCAGCACCACTCCCGCCAGGACCGCCGGGAAGGCGACAAGCGGCGAAGCCGCACCCAGGTCAGCGGGAGGTGCGCCGGTGACGCGGTGAAGGCCGTGGGTCGCCAGCGCCATCAGAGCCGGGACGATGACGGCGAGGAGCAACCCGCGTGCGCGGATCGAAAAGTCCACGATGCCCCGGAGGTAGCAGTGCAGACCAGGCCTGCCCTCTTCCGCCGCGATAACGAGGGCAGCTGCCGCCATGGGTCCGAACCCTGCGGCATAAAAAGACACGCTCGCCATCAACGACTGGTTCTCTCCGCCCAGCAGGGTCGGAATCCACAGGAGCCACGAAAGGAGGTAGGCCAAGTATGAAGAAGCTGAGAAGGGGCCGTGCTTTCACTGGCTGCAATATTCTCACTCTTCCTGGACGCCCCGGCCGGGCGTGTCGCTTACCTGGTGTCCGGCGATACGGAGGGCACGTACCGCTCGGACCAGGTCCGTGGCTTTGACCAGCAGGTAGTCGGTCTCGAAGGTGGAGATGCAGAAGACACTGATGCCGCTTTCCGCCAGGGTGTCAGAAAGGGAGGCCAGGATCCCCACCAGGGAGAGGTCGAGGGGACCCTGTACCCGCAGCAGGCGGTACCCGACGGCACACTCCCTGTACCCGGAGGGGACCTCCTCTTCCTCGCATACCAGGGAAACCTCTCTCCCGGTGACGGTCACGGAGGCAAACCGCCCCCGGGGAACGGAAAGAGGCCAACCAGGATCGAGCTGGCATATTGCGAATTTCCCGGGAAGCACTGTCATGTTGAGGTCCAGTGTCGGTTCGTCCCCTCGGGCCTGTCAAACCGTGTCATCCCTTATTGCAACCCTACCATGATCATCGCATATGCCACACCCCCGCACAACGGGTCATGCTCCCCGTTCCCCGCGCGAGCAGGGGGTGAGGAGCTTCCAACGGGGAGCCCGGCGAGTGGCGATGGACCCCGAGGGTGCCATCGCTGCCGGTGAAACGATGCCCTAACATAATCCGTCGTGGTAGTGCACTGGACACGGAGGGGCAGACAGGGTTAGAAAGATACAGGTGTCCCGATGGGTCGCCAGGGTGCAGGGCCACGAGATGAGCGGAGGTGAACGGTGCTTACCAAGAACAGGCGCGTGCGGAGCTTACTGGGCACAGGCTGCCTTGTGCCGCTGATCGTCATCCTCTGCGTCCTTCCTACCGGTTGCCGTGGGAGGGGAGGCCTGCAGGATCTCGGAGACGGCGGGGTGGCAAAGGACGCCTACCTGCTCGGGACCATCGTCAGGATTCAACTAGCCGAGCGGACCTCAGACCTGGATCCGGAGGACGTAATCGATGAGGCCCTCGAGGCCATGGAGGAGCTCGGATCCACGGTCAGCGTGTACAGGGAAGACAGCGATATCCACGCCGTGGACAATGCAGCAGGGTCTCCCGTGCCCGTGGCACCCGAGACCTTCTACCTGCTCACCACCGCCCTCGAACTATACGAGTCCACGGGAGGCGCCTATGAACCCACCGTGGGACCGGTGGTCGACGCCTGGGGCTTCTACACCGGCGAGCACCGGGTGCCCTCCCAGGAGGAGATCGATGAGGCCCTCGACCTGGTAGGCGCTGACCGGGTGATCCTGGACCCGGACGAGCTCACGGTACAGATCCCCCACGGTATGCGCATTGACCTCGAGGCACTGGCCAAGGGCTACGCCGCACGCCGGGCAGCCGAGGTCCTCGTCGGACACGGAGTGACCAGCGCCCTCATCACCTCGGGACCGAGCAGCATCAAGGCGGTAGGCGATGGACCCGGAGGACGTCCCTGGCGGATCGGCCTGGTTCATCCCCGCAGCGAGGACGAAGTATACGCCGTCGTCGAGATGGGTGCCGGTGAGAGCATCAGCACCAGCGGTGACTACCAGCGCTACTTCCATCATGACGGCACCAGGTATGCTCACATCATCGATCCCTCATCGGGGTGGCCAGCCCGTGCGATGATGACGCTGACGGTGATAACCGAGGACACCGTGGTCGCAGACGGGCTCTCCACCGCACTCTTCACCATGCAACCGGAAGAGGCGATAGAGCTGGTTGAGAGAACCCCGGCCGTCTCCGCGATCCTGGTGACGGCTGATGGCAGGGTCATGTACTGCCAGGAAATGAGGGACCGGATCCAGCTCGAGGAGGATAGGGTGAGGTGAACGTATGCCGCTCGCTAGAAGATCCAGCCCCTCGCGCTCCGCCCCCTGCGCCTGCCATTCCTGGGTCTTGCGTGAGGGCCGGGAAGGCCCTGACCCCCCGCCGGACAGCCAAAATGAGCCACGTCCTTGCCGGGTTCCGGATATCCCCTACGGCCCCGGAACTTGACACCATCCCCACGTACGTGATATCGCTGAAATGTGCGGTTTCATACAGGTCCCGTTAAGTGAGGCTCCTGTTTGCGTGCGGCCTACTGCCCGGAAACGTCGAGAGACACCAACGGGTTAACAGGCTCTACCGGATTAAGGTCTTGCCTAATGTAGGCACGGGATGCCCCCGGCGCCGACAGTGCCGAAACTCAACGAGGGGACGGTTCAGTGAACGGGTGCTCACTTCGAGCAGCTCACTGTTCGATGGACCTCCCCTTGAGGGTGGTCTTTTCGCTATCCGCCCCGGTCGCTCAAAACGGTCACCTGCATCGAGAAATGCACCTATAATAATCCGGCGGTCCCCGAGAGAGGCAGACTTCGTGGGTGCCTGATGCTTTCATATTTCGAGTGTTGGAGGTGAAAAAGATGACCGAGGAGATCCTGCGGGAACTCAGAGAGGCGCTGGCGAGAGAGAGTGCCGAAGGTGTGATCCGCGTCATCAAGCATCTACACCCCGCTGATATCGCAGATAACCTCGAATTCTTGAACACAGAAGAACTCCGCAGCTTCAGCATGATGGTGGACGACGACCTCCTGGTGGAGATCATGGAGGAGTTGGACGACTTCGCCCAGGCTGACCTGGCCGCGGTGCTGAAGCGGCAGCGGCTGGCAATCAACCTGGAAAGAATGGCTCCCGACGAGGCAGCCGACTTGTTGTTATCTGTTAATGAAGAGGTGGCCACCGAGCTGCTTGAGGCAATGCGCGACAAGGAGGCGCGTTCTGTCCGGGAACTGATGAAGTATCCCCCGGACTCCGCCGGTGGTCTGATGAC
>PWUB01000320.1 GCA_003563755.1 Clostridia bacterium | reverse complement strand
GTCTTTGCCTATCAACCCGGTCCTGATCAGCATCGGGGATTTTCCGGTCAGATCCAGCACCGTGGACTCTGGAGAATCGCCCGAGGATCCGGCGTCAAGCACTGCAGCGATGCGGCCTCCGAGATGCTCCAGTACCTCACCTGCAGTACGGCAGCTGGGGTGCCCACTCAGGTTGGCACTCGGTGATGTCACGGGGGCGCCCACCTCCCGGATCAATCTCAGCGCCACGTCGTGATCGGGGCATCTAACGCCCACCCCTGAACGGCCAGCAGTGACCGCGTCCGGCACCCTGGGCGATCGAGGCAGGATCAGCGATAGAGGACCCGGCCAGAATTTGGAGATAAGCTCGAGGGCTGTCTCAGGAATGTCCTCCACCAGGCCCTGTAGCATTGAGACGTCGGTCACCGCCAAGAGTACCGCCTTATCCCGAGGTCGACCCTTTACTTCGAAAACCTCCTCGACTGCATCAGCGATGAGACCGTGCGCACCCAGACCGTAGACCGTCTCCGTGGGGTAAGCCACCAGCTCACCGCGGAGGATCAGCTCGGCGGCACATGCGATGCTCCGGCATCGCTCTTTCTTGGACACCCCCGACCAGGGAAGCAATCTTGTGTCCTTGGATCCGGCGGTATCATCATGCACGACGGCACACCACCACCCGCTCGATCCCCGCAAGATCACAGGCCGTCCCAACGGGTGTCAGACCGTTGCAAAGACACAGTCGCCGCACGGCGTCAGCCTGGCCTGCACCCATCTCGAGGGCAAGAAAGCCTCCACGGAGCAGATAGTTGGGCGCTGCCTGCAGAAGTCCGCGGATCACTTGCAGCCCATCGTATCCGCCGTCGAGAGCGGCCGTGGGTTCCCAGTGACTGACCTCCGGCTGAAGATCCTTGATGATCTCGCTCTCGACGTAAGGGGGATTGCACACGATGGCAGCGTAGGGACCGTCGTCAATGGGATCAAAAAGGTTCCCACACACGAAAGCAACACGATCATGCACACCATGCCTCAGGGCGTTCGCCCTCGCCAGCTCCAGGGCCGCGGCATTGATATCCACCCCGACGCAGTGTCGTAGAGAATGCTCGAGGGCCAGGCATATCGCAACCACCCCGGTGCCGGTACACATGTCCAGGACCGGCCCCGAAGGAGACTCGTGCAGGAGCCTCGACGACACCTCGACCAGCAACTCGGTCTCGGGGCGGGGAATCAGTGCGCGCTCATCGACGCGAAAGAGCATGGAGTGAAACTCGACCTCGCCGCGGATATACTGCATGGGCTCCCTCCTCGTCCTACGAGCGACGTCGACTGTGTACCTTCGCCACCGGTCCGCCCCCATCCTCTCGTCGGGACTCACCAGGGCGGGCGACAAGTCATCGATTTGATTCTTCAGCAGCTGACGCGCCTGTGCTGTGGGAGTCTCAATGCCGGCCATCTTGAGCTGGCTCGCTCCCCAGTACCGCGCCTCACTCCAGCTTATCAACGACACACCCTCACTCTCAGATCACACCCGCCTCCCTGAGGCGCTCGGCTTCTTCTCGAACTCGGAGCGGCTCCACGAGAGGATTTAGATCACCGTCGAGAACACTGTCGAGCTGGTGCAGCGTGAGGTTGATGCGGTGATCCGTCACCCTGTTCTGTGGAAAATTGTAGGTGCGTATTCGCTCGCTGCGGTCCCCGGTGCCCACCTGTGACCTGCGTTCCCTGGACAGCTCCATGTGTCGCTGTCGTTCCAGCTGGTCAAGGAGCCTGGCGCGGAGCACCTTCATGGCCTGGGCCCTGTTCCGGTGCTGGGATTTCTCGTCCTGGCAGGTCACCACGATACCGGTGGGAAGGTGGGTTATGCGAACGGCGGACTCCGTCTTGTTCACATGCTGGCCTCCCGGTCCGCTCGAAGTGAACGTATCTATCTGCAGGTCCGTCGCCTCGTTGATCTCGACGTCCACCTCCTCTGCCTCGGGCATCACGGCCACGGTAGCGGTGGAAGTGTGGATTCTGCCTCCTGACTCCGTGGTGGGAACACGTTGGACCCTGTGAACTCCACTCTCATACTTAAGGTCACTGAACACTGAATCTCCAGATATGGCAATTAACCCCTCCCGGACGCCGCCGAGGTCCGTATCGGTTAGACTCAGGGCTTCTGTGCTCCAGCCCCGCCGTTCCGCAAAGCGGCTGTACATGCGGTACAGATCCGCCGCGAACAGGGAGGCCTCATCGCCGCCGGCACCGGCACGGATCTCGAGGATCACATTCTTTTCGTCTCGTTCGTCCGGAGGCAGAAGCAGCTGGCGCAGTTCGCTGTCCAGCAACTCTATCTGTTCCTGCAACTGACCGACTTCCTGCTGAAGCCAGGACACGTCCTCGTCGGCATCTGAAGCGCTGAGCAGCTCCCTGGCCTGTTGAAGGTCACTGTGGCGCGAGACGAGCTCATCGTAGGTTTGCAGTATTTTTTCCAGTCCTGCATGTTCCTTCAAATATTTCCGCCACGTCCCCTGCTGCCCCATGATCTCTGGATCACTCATGAGGCGGTTCAGCTCCTCGTACCGGGCCCTGATGGGCTCTATCTGTTCTGAATGCTTCACTCCGTTGTGCTCATCCATTGTGAACATCCTCCAGGCATTCATGGAGGGCCGTGATGGCTACCTCCAACTGTTCATCGTCCGGTTCCCTTGTCGTCAGCCGCTGCATCAACACTCCGGGCAGTACGATCAACCTCAACCCGGGGTTCTCACTCCTGGAGGCCAGAAGGATCAGCTCATACGCGATGCCGGCTACCACAGGTAGCATCAACAGGCGGATAGCGATCCGTCCGATGATGGACGGCCAGCCGAAGAGCGAGAAGAGTACAATGCTGATCACCGCCACCATCAGGATGAAGCTCGTTCCACAGCGAACGTGTGATATCGGTTGAGGACGGGCCCGTTCAGCAGTCACAGGAGATCCCTCAATTTCCCACGCACGGATGACCTTGTGCTCGGCGCCGTGGTACTGGTACACGCGGGTGATGTCGGGCATGAACCCTATCGCTGCAATGTATGCCACGACCACTGCCAGGCGGATGACGCCCTCAACCAGATTCAAGAAAAGCCCCTGCAGGACGAACCTGCCCGCCAGGGATGCGAGCACCGTTGGAAGGAGGATGAAGAGAACCACCGCACAGACGACGGCTAGGCTCACCGCTCCTATCATATCCGCGGAAGATAGCTCCTCCTGGGGTGTCTCGGCCTGGGCATTGGCGGAAAACATCAGCGCCCTGACACCCACACTCAACGACTCCACCAGGGCTGCCGAACCGCGAAGCACCGGCCACGCGAGAAGAGGATAGCGGGTGGCGAGCGGGATCATGGTCTCTCTCTTGACCATGACCGAGCCATCGGGAGAGCGGACGGCCACAGCAACCCGCTCACCGACGCGCATCATAACTCCCTCAATGACCGCCTGACCTCCAGCTCTCGCTGTTTTCATACAGGTCCTCTCCCCGGGGAGTTCACGTCGGATCACTCGGGCTCGGTATCTCGGTCCTCTTGCTCACCCTTCATATAGCCGTACTTCTTGCGGAACCTTTCGATTCTCCCGCCCGCGGAGGCACGCTGCTGCCTACCCGTGTAGAACGGGTGGCAGCTGCTGCATATCTCCACACGGAGATTATCTCGCGTGGACCGGGTGGGATACTCAGCACCGCACGCGCACCTGATAACTGTTTCAGCAAATTCGGGATGTATCTGTTTCTTCATGTCTAACCCTCCGTTTGTGGTTGATCATCACGCATCTCGGCCCCACCGGGGCATCCATCGAATTATAGCATGCATAAAAGGAAACAGCCAAGACCGCAGTCCTATATAATGGAAGAAACCGGGTACGGTTCATATACCCGGCAGTTAACCAGTGGGATGCACGTTGCTTTACCAGGTCGGATTCAGGTAGGGAAGGGGATCCCGCGGTGTCCCATTGTAGCGAACCTCGAAGTGAAGGTGAGGTCCCGTTGAACGGCCCGTGCTGCCTACCAGGGCGATCAACTGACCGGACCGGACCCTATCGCCTCGACTCACCATCAACCGTGAAGCATGGGCATATAGCGTTTCGTAACCTCCACCATGATCCACGCGTATCGTCAGACCGTAGGTTCCCTTGTACTGCGCAGCGACAACGACGCCGTCTGCAGCCGCCAGGATGTCGGTACCGGCAGGAATGGCTATGTCCACTCCATAGTGAAAACCACCCCACCGCGAACCGAACGGTGACGACACTCGCCCGGTGATGGATAGGGGCCAGGAGAATGTCCTTGTTGATGCGCTGGCCACCTGAGCGGAGTTGCTCACCGTGCTCACCGCCGGTATGAATAGTACCTGGCCGGGCTGAATCAGTGACGAATTGCCGAGAGAGTTCTTCGCTGCGATCTCGTTCACGGAAACACCGTACCGGCGTGATATATCCCAGAGGGTATCACCGATGACGACCCTGTAGTACACACCGTCGTCCGGAGGAATCAGGAGGACATGTCCTACCGCTATCCGGTTGGGGTCGGTGATGTTGTTCATCGCGACCAGGGTGCCCACGCTCACCTCGAAGCGGGCAGCCAATCCGGAAAGGGTGTCGCCCGGCTGTACTCTATACTCCCGCGGAGGGGAAGAAGGTCCTCCGATCCCAGATTCATCAGCTACTCGTGATCCAACCGAATACGAGTCCTCGGTTTCATCCGCCTTGGGTACATGCTGAGGGTAAACCTGACCGTCGATGGGCTCAGTCCTATGCAGTGTCCCGGGCCAGCTGTGCACTATCTCGGGCCCGTCCCCGGGCGCAACATCTATGACCGCGGAAGTGGTGCTGTGCATGGCAACCACCACGATAGCAACGATCATCACAGCCCCCACAACACTGCGTACTTGCGTCCGCCACAAGTCAGGCAAGTTTCTTCACCCCTCTCTGTCACTATCCGTAGGTCAGGCTTTAGGTTGTACCAGAGAGGGTGATTTATTCATCCAGCATCTACTAAGGAGTAACGTATCCTCTCAAGGAGATGAGCAGGGAGTCATTCGTATCTCAGTCAACCAACCCCCCACAGCTTCTAAAATGTCGAGTGAAGGATGTCTAAGAGATCAGCGTTCGACTTGGTCTGACGTATCAGGCGCGCGAACTCATCCATGACTTCCGCTGAATCCATATCCGCCGTCGACTTACGGAACCTCCACATAACACCCAGCTCCGTCTCAGATAGAAGGAGCTCCTCCTTGCGGGTTCCTGAGCGTTTCACATCGATGGCGGGGAATATGCGTCTTTCGGCCAGATTTCTGTCCAGATGAACCTCCATGTTGCCTGTCCCTTTGAACTCCTCGTAGATGACATCGTCCATGCGGCTCCCAGTTTCGACCAACGCGGTTGCAAGAATGGTCAGACTGCCGCCATCCTCAATGTTCCGAGCAGCACCAAAGAACTTCTTGGGCTTGTGCAGTGCGCTGGGATCAAGGCCGCCCGAAAGCGTACGACCGCTGGTGGGAATGACCAGGTTGTGCGCCCTGGCCAGACGGGTAATACTGTCCAGAAGGATGACCACGTCTCGACCCTGCTCCACCAGGCGCTCAGCTCGCTCGAGAACCATCTCGGCGAGTTTGACGTGGTTCTCTGGCATCCTGTCAAACGTGGAGGCCAGCACCTCACCATCCACTGACCGCTCCATGTCCGTGACCTCTTCTGGGCGCTCATCGATGAGGAGCACCATCAGTTCGATGTCGGAGAAGTTGCTCGTCAGACTATTGGCGATTTTCTTGAGCAAGATGGTTTTCCCGGCCTTCGGAGGTGATACGATCAGGCCCCTCTGACCTCTCCCTATGGGAGCTATCAGGTCGAGAAGCCGGGTTGCCACATCGTCATCCCCGGTCTCCAGAGTATACCTCTCGTCCGGAAACACCGGTGTCTGTGCATGGAACGGGATGCGCTTCTTCGCTTCATCAGGATCATCACCGTTTATCGCTTCAATACGAAGGAGTGCGAAGTAGCGCTCGGAATCCTTCGGGGGACGCGCCTGGCCTGTGACCTGGTCTCCGGTCCTCAAGTCGAACTTCCTTATTTGAGAAGGGGAAACATAGATATCGTCATCGCTGGGCAGGTAGGAGAACTGCCTGATGAACCCAAAACCGTCAGGCATCACATCAAGAACACCCTCGACAAATATGTGCCCCTGGTGCTCCGTCTTGGTCTTCAGAATCTCGAAGATCAGTTCCCTCTTCCTCAGATTCGTATAGCCGGTAATGTCCATTTGCTTTGCCAGCTGATAGAGCTCGGAAAGCCTCAAATCCTCCAGCTCTCCCAGTTGTAGTGTGTCTTGCTGCAACAGGCTCACCTTCCTAAGTTGTGCAAATTGTCATTTCGTGCAGCGCTTCAATGACTCCCAGTCGTCCAGGAACCGTTCGAGACCGGAATCGGTAAGAGGATGTGCGACCATCTTCGTCAGCACGCCGTATGGAACGGTAGCTATGTGGGCACCAGCCAGGGCTGCCTCGGTCACATGTCGGGGGTGCCTCACGCTGGCAGCGATGATACGGGTCTCGAGTTCGTAATGACAGATAATCTCGGAGACGTCTTTGACCATGCTGATTCCGTCCACTCCCATGTCATCGAGCCTTCCCACGAAGGGACTCACGTAGGCGGCTCCAGCCCTCGCAGCAAGCAGGGCCTGGTTTGCCGAAAACACCAGCGTCACATTACAGTCAATGCCTTCCTGGCTGAGCTCGTGCACCGCCTTGAGTCCTTCGGGGATCATGGGTATCTTGACCGCTATGTTCTCGGCCATCGTCGTCAGGTCCCTCGCCTCGCTGATCATTCCATCGGCTTTCGTCGAAATCACCTCGACACTGATGGGCCCGGAGACAAGAGATTCAATCTCACCGATCACATCCTTTATCTTCCGACCTTCTTTTGCCAGCAGTGACGGGTTGGTGGTAACCCCGGAGATGACACCCCACCCGCTGGCTTCCCTGATCTCCTCTATGTTCGCCGTATCGATATAGATCTCCATGAAACCCCTCCTAATAGACCGTGTAGTGAAAGAACGTCCTCACCGCCCCAGCATCCAAGTGTCCCCCGGGAGTTCGGAAAAGCCTTCCCATCTGGCTCGAATAACGGGATTGTCGAGTGCGCCACCGGCAAGCAATGGTAGGAGCCCGCGCCGCCAATCCGACAGTTCTTCTCGCGATAGCACGGTCGCACTGAGTGGCACGGGTGCCGACCACTCATCAGCACCTGAGTTGAATCGAACCTCGAAGCGGCTCAAGTGACCCCTCTGGGGATGGAGGGGAGAGATGCTTACCTCACCATCTCCATCTAGAGTATACAACCGATCATCGATCAATACCACACCCCCGGCCGGACTGAGATCATCGTAGTTTCTCACCACCAGTCTCTGCGCCGAAAACGGGCTGACGATCGAGGATGGAGAGAATAGAACCTCGCCCCCCTCCACCTCTACGTGCAGCCAAACTCTCGAGAGTATGCGGCCGTCGGCTGCCTGCAGTCCCACTGAAGCCCAATAACTGCCTGGCCGGGAGGGCACTGCAAGTCGTGCCCACAGCTGATAGCCACCGTGAGCCCCGAGGGCAGGACCGTTTACCTGGACCTCCCGCACTGCAGGCCATGCTTCTACCATCACTTCGTACTCACATGCGTCGCCGGACTTCGCGCGCGTGATCAGCAGGTATTCGCCGGGAATCGGACGGCGTAGCTGAATGTATCCTTCCTGCGGCTCATATAGTACCTCCTCGGTACGACCGTCAGCACCATACCGGTACAGGAACACCTCCAGCTCCGCGCACGCCGGTGATGGATTGCCGGACCACAGGATGAGCAGGTCGGTAGCTGCAGGAACCTCGAACTCCGTGTAGTGAACGTCATCGTGCCCGGAACGAATCCGCTGCCTGGGTACCACCACCACCTGCTCGGGAGCTGACACCCAGCCCACGCCCACCGGGCTGAGATCGTGCATCAAGGCAGAGACCTCCCCGATGGCACCGTCCGCCGCGATTCTCACGTCCACATCTATGTAGTCTGGAGCTGCTGCCGTGCAGCTGTACCGCCACTCAGAACGGTCGGCCGAGAGCACTACCGAGCCCCGCCCCAGGATATCAGCCGTGAAGCGGTAGCTGCTGCTAGTGAGACCGTAAAAGGACAGTGCTGGTGCGCTGCTGACGATTATCTCCCATACACCGACCCGTGGATTCTCAATGATTCGAGACTCATTCACAATCGGATACCCCCAGGGATCGTAGCTGCCGGCCCCGATGGGTGAGCTGACATGCACCCTTTCACCGAGGGGATCGATGATCTGATATGAAACGCGTCCGTCCTCGGGGCCCGGTACGTCGAGGTTCACATCGAGATGAGTAGTACCCTCAGGTACCCTCACGAAGTACCTCTGCCATCTTCCCGGATCCAGTTGTCCGCTGCTGATGATACGCGGATTCTCCGGAGACAGCACCACGGGCGTGATGATAGTGTGCAAGAGCTGGGCGTCCACACCGGGCGTGCGAGTATCATCGGCGGTTACGAAGCCGCTGACGAGTTCAGATGACTCGTTGCTGATGTCATACTTGACGGGCAGTCCTATCTCTGCATTGCCAGGAATATTCACGCTGTGAAGCGGCAGCCGGATCAGGTCGAGTCCAGGCAGATCCATTAACACCGTGGATGGTTCATCACTGAGGTTGCGGAGCGTGAGATGGAGCACACCGGGTGCGGTATCACGTAGATATATGCCCTGTGGATCATGCTCCTGCAACGGCCTTTCCACCATAACCCCGGAGCTCACACCGAGTTGAACAGCGGCGACTCCCGTGGGATCCCGCCTCAGGTGATACCAGGCCGCCTCGACATCCAGAACACCAAAGCCTTGCTCCACCAGCAGGTAGTCGGGGATCGATCTTGCCCCTGCCTCGAGGGCACGCTTGACCCCCTGCATGCTCAGGGGCAGGTCACGTTCCCTGGCCGCCTCCACCAGGAGTGCAGCTGATCCAGCCACGTGGGCGGCGGCGCAACTGGTTCCCTCAAAGAATGCCCAGCCGCGAGGAGAAAGCCACTCTGCGACAGGCGTGTAAACACTGCCCGGGGCCAGAAGCGAAGGAGCCAGCGCTCCGTCCGCCCGTGGTCCCACCGAACTATACTCCCATACTGTGGGCTGGGGCAGCTGGTACCCATAGTCACGCAGAACGATTTCGGGCAGGGCCACGGCTCCAACCGACAGGGTCCATCGCGAATCGCCGGGAGTGTAAGCAGTGGCAAGGCCCGGACCCCGATTGCCCACCGCCGTTACAATGAGCACATCATGCTCCTGGGCTATTTCGGCTAGCATCTGGGACTCCCGGGTACTACCACTGCTAAGATCATAGAGTCCAGTTACACTCACGTTTATTATGTCTGCACCGTGTTCGGCTGCGTATCGCACGGCCTCAACTACGTCAGCCCAGCTACCGGAACCGTCCGATGACAGGGCCTTGAGAGCCATAATCCCAACACCAGGTGCCATGCCGCCGAAGGATCCGGAATCCGTTCCAGCCACGACCCCTGCCACCTGGGTTCCGTGTCCATTTCCGTCAAAACCGAGGTTCACCAGGCGGCCATCCGGATCGATCTCGGTGACCACGAAGTTGGCGCTCAACTTCATATCATCGTCGGAATAATCCACAATACCCGCAGATCCACCCCTGTTGACTGGTAGGAAGAGCTCATCCTCGCTGAGGATACCGTCCCCGTCGACATCAATGTAGAGAGCATCATATCCTTCATCTGGATTGGTTCTCAGCGCCGCCACCAGGACATCACCACCGACGGTCTGCCCGGGGAAGAAGAAGCTGCTTCCCACCCACCCGCAGCGGAGGAGACCATCCTCCGGTATGGGCCCGGTCACGGTGAAGGTCTCACCCTGGAGGTAAAACTCGTCCCCTGACATCTGCACGATATGACTCGTGAGAATGTCACCTTCGGCCAGGAGGCCGACGGGGGCGGCGGATGCACGGGCAGAAAGGCTCAGACCACCGGTGAAATCCTTCCAATCCACCAGCCGTGCCCCACCACCGGTCTCAACGAAGACCAGTGGGGTCAGAGGATCCACCCCGGTATCCACCACCGCAACCACCACGCCTGTACCGTCCACGCCGAGGTACTCGCTCACAGCGGTAGCTCGTACCAGCCTACTGTTTGACTCAAACGGCCCTGGCACCGGATCATCCACAATCCAGCCAACGTCAGTATAGCTGGGCAGTGCCGCCGGGCTTGGGGCCTCGGCGTGGAGGTCGACTGCGGTGGGCTGATGAATGCTGGGTGTGAATGCCGGCCCGGAGAGAGGCGATCCCCGCCTGTGGTCGTCCCTCGACGTTGCACTGGTGGGACCGAACACCTCTACGTAGCTAACCTGGGAAGACCCACGGACGGTCACGACTCCCACGTAGTAGCCGGTGCGAAGCGCACTGAAGTCTGTCTTCATCCCAGATGCCTCGTAGCGGGTGTTCGCAGTTACGCTACCGCTGTTGAGGGTGCCATCAGCACCGCGCCAGCTGAAGGTCCCCGTGCCCGGTCTCTCGCCGGGTTCAACCTGCTCGATCACCCCCCACGAATCGTAGCGCACTGCGTCAACATAACGAGCTACGGGGCTGTCGGGCCACAGGGCGACATTGACTCGATCACCCGGGCGCAGAGACTCCACTCTCGCGGCGGCTCCCTGCCGATATACCTCGGTGCGGGAGTCCCAGTGGACGCCAACCGGTTCAGCGTAGCGCAGTTCATCGGCCTGGCCACCCGCAGAAAGGTACGCTGTACCGACCCACGAATCCAAAATCTCATTCTCAGGGTTGTCGGCCGGGTGAAGAGGACGCAGCCGCAGGATGCTGCCCCCAAAGTCGATACCCTCGAGGATAGCTGAGAAAGACAGGTGTGGAACCTCTGCCCACACCACCCCTCCGGAAGCATCGAGAATAACCGACAGGTACTCTCCGCGGTGCAGCGTCGCGGGCTGGATCTCGATGGCGCCGCGATGAACCTGAGCATCCGAGAGATCAATCTCGACCACCTGTTCACCCGGCAGTGCCATCACAACAGCATCAGCGGAAACATCCACGATTTCTCCCTGCATGGTGTAGAGACAACCGCGCAGCTGCAGCGCACGTTTCACTATCACCGCAGCCTCAGCCCTGCTGGTAACCGCCCCGGCCCTGAAGGTGCCGTCGGGGAAACCGAAGATCAGCCCCACCTCGGTGCACCAGGCCACCGAGGCGCGGGCCCATTCGGGAATCGCGTCAGAATCCGTGTAAGTATCAAGGAACTCCTCGTCTGGTTCTGGGGAACCAAATACGCGGTAGAATACCTCTGCTACCTCGGCTCTGCTTATGTATGCCTCGGGCTGAAATGTGCCGTCGGGATACCCTGACAGCAGATCAGCTGCCTGTGCGGAGTAGACAAAGGACAGCACCCAGTGCGAATCGGCGATATCGAAGTAACTCGACGGAGGGTACGTCACATCTGAACTCTCATCCACCGGACTGATCTGCATAACGTCGAAGGCCGCCACCGCCATCTTTGCCGTTTCGGCCCTCGTGACCGGAGACTCAGGCCCAAACGTTCCATCAGGATAGGCATCCACGACCCCGATCCGGTTCAGGAGCCGCACATCCGCGGCCGCCCAGTGCCCATGCATATCCGAGAGGTCGTGCTGAGCTGCCTCCACAGGATTCTCACTGATGGCCGAGCGCGGAAATATTTGCAGCAGTAGAATGGGCACCGCTGTCAGCATCAGGGCCAGTGCGAAAATCACCCTGCAGTTGCTGGCCCATCCATTCCACCTATCACTCATGGCTTTCTCCAATCAGATCATGGGAGGGGCAGATCACCGGAGCTCAAATGCGGATGCAGACGGCGTCGTCGGGGTATGGGTCAAGTCGTAGTAAGTTAGGGTATCTATGACACGTGCACCCATCTCTGCGTGAAGGCTCGCGGACGCCACAACTACTGCATTACCGGAAGAAGACAGATCCACCACTACGTTTGTCCCCAGCCGCATCCTGCCTGCAATATCACCCTCGGGGCAGAAGAAGACCAGCTGGTGTGACTCCTGCACCCGGTCATCCGATTCACAGAGCACGACCATGTGCGCTGTGACCATGCCATCTTCTCCAAAAGCCGCATCCTCGATACGGAGCCTTGTGTTCTCATCAGACGGACGCACGAAATGTCTCCAAATGGGTTCCCCTGAATCCATGTCCATCAGGAAAATCCCGCTGTCCACACCAACATTATACACCAACAGCCGCCGCGAATCATCACTGAGGATGAGGTCGTTGTAACCGCCCGGAAACAGCATATACTTCCAATCGAGCTGGCCGGACCGATCAAACACGTACAGGGTGTTGTCAGGATCCACGGTCGTCAGGACTATGCGCTGTCCTCGGTCAGTGATGATCACATCACCCCTCAGATCAGACATGAGGCTCTGACTCCACAATGTGTCTGCATCCTGGTCGATGAGCCTGAGCTCGTCCCAGGTATGCACCAGCATCAAGTCCGTTCCGCCCACGAATTCCACGATGGTCTCAACCCCAACATCTATCGCACCCAGGGTGCTGCCTGATCCCAGGTCAACAAGGGCCATCCTCCCGTCGTAGCGATTCAAAAGAGCAAGGAGCTCTGCTGAACGCCAGAAACAGGTCACCCCCGACAGCCGTCTCTCCAACAGCATCTGACCTTCGGCATCCCAGAGTCTCAGCAGCCCGGACCCCATGGTGTTGTACATGGCGGCTCCCACGATCACATCGGGACCGTCCAATACCTTTACTTGCCCGCTCACAAAAGCACGTTCGGTGCTGAGTTTGCTCCAGATCCTTTCACCGGAGGCATCAATGAGCCTGACGGCGTAACGGCCATCTGGCACCCGCTTGGACACGGCAACCACCGCACCGGTGGACCCTATAGAGAAGGTGAGTGAGCTCCGGCACCTGAATGATGCTTTCCAGGTTGGCTCGTGGGAAACAATGGGCACATCATCCAGATATATCCTCAGTGGGCGAACCGAAGAACTATCCGAGCCGGGGGAATCCCTGGGTGCATCTACGAAATCCCCGGGACGATCTTCGGTGATCTCCAGTGTATCAGGCAGCTCATGGCTGCATCCGATGATCAAAACAGCGATCATCAATATAAGCACGACGCAGCCACTCCGTGTTCTTCGCTGCAACTCCAAGTGTACCACCCACTGCGACTAATTGTTGAACAACCCACGAGGAACCTACCTCGAACCTATACCTTCGGCGAGTCTGGCTATCATCCTCCCCAGCCTGCACTTGTAACCAACATGTAAGAGCGAAGGGCATCCACACAGCCGTCCGCCTCGGGCTCCTGTGAGCATGCGTTATGCCCCGGTCTAACGGTCGATGCCGATCATTCTATGATGCCCTGCAGACGGGCCATCAGCACCCGTACAGACTGCAGTATCTGACGATCGCGAATGACCCATTCCAGGTGCAAGAGCTCATCCTTGACCTCCTGCTCCAGGTACTCCAGTAAGGGCACGAGGGCAGACTCCGTGCGGCCAGCAAGTACGGTCAGGGTACATCTGTCGGCCACACCCGTGGGCTGCAAACCGTGGTCTGACTGAAACAGCGCTACCGCCCGCCTGGTACCGGCATCGTAGTGCGAGGCAGGCTCATCACCGTAGCCCAGGGAGTGCAGACTCCGTCGGAGCTGCAGCACGTCAGCCCCACTGTCACCTGGGGACAGGATCTCGTCCACCGGCAGATGTCCCGCTCCTGGGCGGAAGCCGCCGAGACGGGCAATGTAAAGGTCGGGAGTGAGTCCCTCCCCCGCGATGCGCTCCCCGGAGGGCAGAACAAACTCCGCGGTCGTGATCCTCAGGCCACCACCCGTGAGATCAAAGATCGACTGTACCGTTCCCTTGCCGTAAGTATCATCCCCCGTCAGCAGCGCTCCCTGACGATCTCGCAGGGCTCCTGCCAGG
Source organism: Clostridia bacterium (assembly GCA_003563755.1). The sequence continues at coordinate 2,234 of PWUB01000320.1, read as the reverse complement.
ATCTCGGCACCGCTTGCGGTGTAGCGGTCCGTCAACACGACCAGGGGAACGTCCACTCCTCGGGTGTCACTGGAATACTGAGCGATCGTACCGTGGCGCCCCACCGTCTCAAGAATGGAGCCAGGCGAAACCAATTGTTCTGCAACCCGGATGGCGGAGGAAAGAATACCGCCGAGATTGCTGCGCAGGTCGATAAGGAGCCCGTCGACGTCCTCCAGGCTGCGCAGTGCCCCTTGCATCTCATCAGGAGTGCTCTCAGCAAACCGTTCTATCAGGATGTATCCCAGGGTCATCTCACCGATATCGATCGTCTCCAACGATAGGGTGGGCTGAACCACTTCTTCACGTGCCACCGGGACCGGGCCCCACGGCTGACCGTTCCTAAGGACGGTGATATCAACGGTCGTGTTCTCAGGGCCGCGTATGAGGGAACCTATATCGGAGAGGGTCATCCCTTCAACCTTCATGCCGTCTACCTCGACGATCACGTCGCCGCGGGCCAGTCCGGCGCGATCTGCGGGACCATCGGCGAAGACATCAAGGATGGTCGCTCCCTCAGGGGCGGTCGTGATCTTGATTCCAATGCCCGTGTACGCCCTATTCTGGAAATCCTCCATCATGGACTCGAGGGTATGCTTGTCCAGGATGGCGGCGTACGGATCCTGCAGGTGGGAGATCACGCCTTCCAATGCCGCCTGCAGCAGCTCCTCCTCATCGACAGGTTGGAGCGACCTGCGGGACATGATGTCTATGGTCTGCTTCAGCATATGCATGAGATCGGACTCGTCTTCATCCGTGAGGGCGTCTGCATCCGCCCTGATCGAAAGGCCCGGCATTCCCAAGAAAATGCTGCCACATACCATGACACCACACAGGAATGCTGCAACCGCGATCATCACCGCGTATCGAACCGAGACTTCACGCAAGATGGTATCTCCTCTCCTATCCGTCAGTCACCAGTCTTGGCGTTGTGCCCGACCTTCACCCCTCATCAGAATAAGGTACGACCAAAATCGGGCGTCTACTCTTGTTCAACAGCATCGATACTACGCTGGGCTGAAACAGCTTCTGTACCATGCCGTGTATGGTAGCCCCACAAACTATCAGATCAACATCCTCTCGGTCGCCTACTTCCAGTATGCACTTGGGTACGGAAGCCGACTCCAGTACCATTGCCCGGACCCTCACTCCTGCCTCCTCCATGACACGAGTGGGCTGCTCGACAAACTGTCGTATATGCTCCGGGAAGGAATTCAGGGTATCCTCCATTTTCTGCTTCTCACGCTCTTCGATGTAGCCCCTGGAGTGTCCCCACCGCTCAGGGTTGACATGAAGAAGAATGACCTCAGAAGCAGATTCCTCCGCTAGTCGGCATGCAAAAGAAGTCACAACATCGGTGCTGTCTTCTTTCGCGGACAAACAGACGAGAATCTTCATGGCTCCCTCCTCTCGCCCCGCCATTCAGACCGCTCCGCTCGTCGGCCTGCACAGCGATGCCACCAGTATACCACCGCCCGAAACGCCACTGTGTCCCAGACCCCGCGGTACCAGATACCGCTCGAGCTTATCGTTGGGTTGGACGGGGTTCCTACTGTCATGATATACGCAAACGATGGTGTAATGGCACTATCTGTCCCCTTTAAAACCGAAATGGTTCCCCTGACCTGGGAGTCTCAAGGGTAACCGCGGTCCCGTCTGCCATGATCTGCCTAGAGAAGGACATGAACACGGATCCGGCAATGCCGAGACGCAGTGTAAGTCCAAACCCAGACTCGCCTGCCTGCACGGTACCCAACAACCCTGTCAGCGCTGCTCGAGAGGCTTCCGTGATGCACCCGAATGCGATGGCCGCCGAACGAGACAACACAAAATGGTGATAATCTTCAACCTAATCGGACAGTGCCACCATCAAGTATACCAGTGCCTGTCCACAGCGATAACATCTATATGCAATATACCGGACGGATCGCCGATGATCCTTGCAACATGGTCATGGCAACGATGTCCAGAAGCTACTTGGCGACTCATCGAGGAGGCCTCCTTCGCGTCCGGGCCGTGGTAATGAGGGCGGTCTCCGCCGACTGTCTCAGCACACCATCAACAGCACGCTGAGAAAAGACCCCACCCTGGTTGAGGTGGGGTCGTGATTTAGTATCCGGCAGCGACCTACTCTTCCGGGGGGTCTCCCCCCAAGTACCATCGGCGCTGGAGGGCTTAACGGCCGTGTTCGGGAT
>PWUB01000103.1 GCA_003563755.1 Clostridia bacterium | reverse complement strand
TCTCGTATCCCGCACGGAAGGATCCTGGAGAAGCCGGCGGATGACTGGCACCTGGGAAGTGCCGATCACCTCAACTACGCGGCCTGGTCGGCTGTCGTGGACTACTTCAGCTGGCTGGGCGGATTTTTTACTTCCTCCGGCTCGAGGCGTGACCGGGTCAGGGCCGGCATGTCCGCCATCGAGTCACATGTGAAAGCCCTCCTGCACAGGCTGTTGGAGGGTTCAGCTGCTGCCCCGGGCCTCAGGTACATCCAGGGCATCGATCTATATGCCCTCGAGGGCACAGGAGACAGGAGCTGCGTGGTGCCCATGAACATCCGGGGCCTGGACCCCGTCGATGCTGCAAGGGAGTACATGGACAGGAAAATAGTCGTGCAGGCGCGCCGGTCCGTGATGTCCCGGCGCCAGCTGGCGTCCCTCGGGGTTGAGGGTGACGGTATAGTGCGTGTCTCTGCCGCCCACTACACGTCGCCGGAGACCATAGACCGCTTCCTCGAGGCAACAGCGGAAATAGCAGGAGCCGTGTGACCGCGGGGAGCAGAGGCGGATACTGATCGGACCCCTTGACTGCATCCGGGCTTTGGTGGTCAGCTGAGAGGTGCTACAGGTTAGGCAGATATAGGGGGGATCAAGGGTGCTCATTCAGCCGTTTTCAGGAGCCTTCTTAGGCATATACCTCGTCATCGTGGGCCTTGTTGCCGTGATCTTGTCCTTCACCAACATCCGCATATCGATCTTCAGGCTGGCCGCTGCGGTACTGCTCATATATGGTGGTCTTTTCGCTGCTTTCGGCGGCAACCTTGAGGTGGACCCCGAGACGGTGTTGATGTCGAGGGTGGCCGCCGATGTGACCTCGTCCGGAGAACACAGCGTGGTCTTCGGGGAAGGTATTTTCGATGTCAGGGCACCGGCTGAGGGTGAGAGTATGAGCCTCGAGTTCAACACGGTGTTCGGCTCAACGGTGGTTCGCATCCCGGCGGATGTCCCGGTGAGGGTTACCGCTAGTTCGGCGTTCGGAAGCGTTACCACGCCCGACGGGGTGTCCACGTCCTTCGGTGAGCGGACCTACTCGAGCGGCCAGCCTGCGGTCATACACATCAAGGCGACCGCAGTCTTCGGTTCGGTGACCATCACCTACTGAGTCAGGCTCCCTCACCCATGGAGGGAGCATCGGCGTGTTCGCGGTAGAGGATAGAGCGGAACCCCGCTGGATTTCCCGCGATGTCTGCTCGTATTTTCGTATCCTGTCTCATGGTAGAAGCTGTGCTCAACCTAATTCCTGACGGCGACTTCTGGCGCAGGCAGGAAATGATGTTCCTGGTTGAACGCTACCCCAGCAATTGGGAACCCCTACTCCGTGCATTGAGAGAAGAAAACCAATAGTTTACATGAGCATAGGTTATTGGCATAATATAAACCGGAATGAGGGGTGATGGTCTTGGACATTGGCTCGCGCATCAAACTGGCACGTGCTATGAACGGTATGTCGCAACGAGCTGTTGCCGAGGGCGCGGACATTTCTGCCACAGCCGTGTCAAAGTTTGAACGCGGCCTGGCACAGCCGCGACCGAGTACTCTCATGCGGATTGCGCGTGCCCTGTCAACTGAGATAGAGTTCTTTTTCAAGGAAACGAGGGTACGGGAACTCCGGGCCACTTACCGCAAGCACTCACGCCTAGGGCTGAGATCACAAAGACAGTTGGAAGCGAGAGTCGTAGACGCTGTGGAGAAGTACATGTCGATCGAGGAAGTGTTCCCTGAAGATTTTACGCTGGACTGTGATCTGCCCAGGTATTCCGTGACGAGTGAAAAGGACGCCGAGTGCGCCGCGCAGAGGCTTCGCAGTCGGTGGAATCTGGGCGCCGGTCCCATTGGCGATCTGACCGGGCGTCTGGAGGATAACTGTGTCAAAGTAGTTGAGGTGCGTGGCATTGCCGGATTTGACGGGTTCTCCTGCTGGATCAACGGGGAGGAGCCGATCATTGCGTTCAACGGGGACATGCCCGGTGGACGTCAGCGGTTCAGTCTTTCCCACGAACTGGGGCACCTCGTTCTGCAAGTGGAGGAGGAATCCCTCATTGAGATGGTCGCGAATCGGTTCGCGGCAGCCTTTCTGATTCCGAGAGAGGCCGCGCTTTCTGAACTGGGACCGAGGAGAGAGAATCTCAGCTTTGAGGAGCTGTTGCTTCTGAAGCAGGAGTACGGAGTCAGCGTCCAGTCGTGGATTCGTCGTGCGCATGAGCTGAACATCATTGGCACTGATACGTACAGTGCACTGTTTCGCCGTCTTTCATCGATGGGCTGGCGAACCTGTGAACCCGACGGCATTCCCGCCGAGAAACCCAGAAGGCTCAGGCTCCTTGTGCACCGAGCACTGGCGGAAGACCTCATCACCGACACGTTTGCAGCTAAGGTTCTGGGAGAGGTTCGTCGAAGCGTTCCCCGGTATTCAGACCGTCATCTGAAGAGCGATGCCCAGGACCTCCGAACTGTCTACGAAAATGATGAGGAACTGACATGGCTAGCCGACGCGGACCTGGAGGAGGAGCCTGATGATCGCACGGAGCGAGATCTGGGACGTTCGGTTGAGCCCGACTGAAGGGGCCGAAATGCAGAAGACCCGTCCGTGTGTGGTGGTGAGTAGTGATCACGTCGGGGCATTACCGTTGAAGATCGTGGTGCCAGTAACTGGCTGGAAAGAGGCTTATGCGGATAGATTGTGGCTTATTAGGTTGAACCCAAGTCAACGCAATGGCCTGGACAAACTGTCTGCGGTGGATGCATTCCAGGTTCGGTCTGTCTCAGAGAACAGATTCGTTCGGCGGCGTGGACACGTTACTGTTGACCAGATGGACGATATCGTGGCCGCAATCGGCATTGTTCTGGAGATAGATTTACCGTTGCGACACCGTCCTTAGCTATCGACGGTGAAGGAGCAGCTGAACACCCTGCGCAGGTGGCGGACTGTGTGACCGGCCTTGTCTCAACAACGGCGCGAGTACGACAACCTGAGCCGCCGGATGTGGACGATTGCCTGGCGGTAGGGGGTGGGGGCGGGGTTACCCCGCCCCGCACCCAATGCGGCCGACACTCATCATACCTCGATATCGCCCTCGTCCCCGGGCTCATCGCTTTCGGAGGCATCGTCCTCGTCTTCTTCATCCTCCTCATCGTCCGAGCCGTCGGCGAACTTGCGGAGAGCCCTCGCCATCTCGCGAAGGCGGCGGTCGGCCCGTCCCAGCAACGTGTCCTCCGGGTACGCCTCGCCGTTCCCGTCGCGCTCTCCCGCACTGAAACTGGTCAGCAGGGGGATTCCCTCCAGGGCGTTGTCTATCGCCCAGATATGGAAGGTGCCTTCCTCGACGGCTGAGATGACTTCATCGTTGAGCATCAGGTTGTCAACGTTCTCCTGAGGGATGATCACTCCCTGCTCGCCCGTCAGGCCCCGGGCCTTGCACGTGTAGTAGAAGCCCTCGATCTTCTCGTTGACTCCGCCGATGGGCTGCATCTTCCCCTTCTGGTTGACCGACCCGGTCACGGCCACGGACTGGCGGATCGGCACGTCCGCCAGGTCAGAGAGTATGGCGTACAGCTCGGCCGTCGAGGCACTGTCGCCGTCGACACCGCTGTACAGCTGCTCGAAGGTGATGCTGGCGGTCAGGGACAGGGGTTTGTCGTAGGCGAAGAGGTGGGCGAGGTAGCTGGACAGGATGAGGACGCCCTTGGAGTGACTGGAGCCGCTCATCTTGACCTGGCGCTCGATGGTGACGACCCCCTCGTTCCCCAGGTACACGTTGGCCGTGATCCTGGAGGGGAAACCGAAGGAATAGTCGCCGGTGTTGACCACGCTGAGGCCGTTGATCTGGCCCCCTACCTCACCGTCGGTGTCAACGAGGAGCTTCTTACGGTCGATGGCTTCCCTGATGCGATCCTCGAAGAGCCGCGACCGGTAGATCTTCTCGCTGACCGCCCTGTCCACGTGTTCGTCGGTGATCCGGTCCGAGTCTTCGGACCTGGCCCATGCATCGGCCTCGTATACGATCTCCACCACCTCGTTGAACCGGGCAGAGAGCTTCTTCTGATCCTCGCTGATGCGCGAGCTGTGATCGACGATCCGTGCTATGGCCGAGGGGTCAATAGGAAGCAGACCGTCGCGTTCCGCGACGCCGCGGACGAACCTGCCATACTGCTGGAGGTAGCGGTCATTGCGGTCCATCTCGGTATCAAAATCGGCCTTGATCTTGAAATGCTTGCGGAACTCCTCGTCGAAACTCGACAGCAGGTAAAACAGCAGGGGTGAACCTATGAGGATGACCTTGATGTCCAGGGGTATGGGCTCGGGCTTTATCGCCACCGTCGGTACCATCCGGTACTGTTCACCGATGTTCTCCGTGCGGATGGTACTGCTCTTGAGGCTGCGCTTGAGAGCATCCCAACTGAGGGCGTTCATCAGAACGTCCTCGATGCGGAGGATGAGGAACCCGCCGTTGGCGTTGTGCAGGGCTCCCGGACGCATGAGAGTGTGGTTGGTGACCAGGTTGCCCAT
>PWUB01000152.1 GCA_003563755.1 Clostridia bacterium | reverse complement strand
GTCCTGGCGGGGGCGACCATAAACGCTGTCGTTGCTTTCGGGGAAGAGCTAGGCTGGCGGGGGTTCATGCTCCGTGAACTGCGTTTCATGTCTTTCTGGCAGATGTCAGCCCTCATAGGCGTCACCTAGGGGGGATGGCACGCCCCGGTGATCCTGCAGGGACACAACTACCCCGAAAATCCCGTAGCCGGTGTGTTCATGATGATTGGACTGTCGATACTCCTATCTCCCCTGTTCACCTACGTTACCCTGCGGGCCAAGTCTGTCATCGCGGCCTCCGTAATGCACGGGTCTTTCAATGCCAGTGCCGCGATGGCGGTGGCGTTCACCGTCGGGGGGAGCGACCTCATGGTGGGAGTCACCGGCCTGGTGGGATTCGTCGTGCTGTTGTTTGCCAACCTGCTCATGTATTTCTACGACCGGCACCTGGCCCCCGATCCAATCATCTAGACTTCCCGCCTTGTCGCCCACCCGCCCATCCCGCGAAAGATGCTGGCCTGAGTCCCCATGGAACCCGGCTGCGATGTCCTCCGTCAGTCGTCCTGGTCAGGCCGAAACGGGAGGACACCCGGTGCGACCGACCATGACCGGTAGGGCTGCCGCTTCCCGGGGGCGGGACTACCGGTGAAGACGGCCGTTGGCTATGCTATGCTATCCGCATCAGCGGTTGATACTGGAGAAGGAGAACGGAGGGTGTCTGTGAACACACGAGAAATCGTCCTGGCGGTGGTGGGCGTTCTTATCATCAGCCTGGCAGTCAGTCTCGCCGTCGGCGGGAGCTTGAGGCAGGAGATATACGGCTTAAGGGAGGAGCTCGTTCGCGTCCACGACGCCCAAAGGGTCATGGAGGGAATGCTCAATGAGATGAACCGGGCCCTCCTTGCCATGGAGGAGCAGTCACGGTGGATCCTCCACAGGGAATGGAAGCTGCAGGGGTGCGGTGACGAGATTCCCGCCATCCTCACCTGGACTTTCCGCGAGCTGCAGGCGGCAGACACAGTCAAGGTCGAGATTCGTGCCCTGGGCGAGGAGGAGTGGCGGAGTTTCCCTGCCCGGGAGACCGGCCATCTCACGTACGAGAGCGAGGTCATCCTCAGCTGTCAGGTTGACTGGGAATACAGGGTCGTGGTCGAGGGAGCCGACGGAGTGAGGGCCAGCGACCCCGCGATACTGGATGCCTTCGCCGAGCTCAAAGCACAGGAGCTCCTGCTGTATATCGGCGAGACCGTGACCCACGAGGGCAGCACCTGGATAAGCTACGTCGTGCAGAACAACGCCCGGGATCTCAACGACTGCACGGCCATCGAGGAGGCGCAGCTGCTGGTAACTCTACCCGACGGCGCGATTGAGACCGTCTCCATGCAGAGAGGTAGACTCGATGACCTGCCTCCGGGTGTTCCCACCTCGACGAGACAAGAGGAGATCCGCCTGCGCATACAGGCCGATGAGAACTGGTGGAGCGAATGGATCGAGCTGCCCGAGGACCGCGTCGTCGTCCTGGCGACGGTCACCCTGGGCGACGGTGTACAGGCCCGGCTGGATGAGAGCCTGTCCTGGAGAAGGAGGAGATGACCTCCAAAGCCCGGTCCGGCCCTCCGGACGTGATCCGGGGAGGGGCGCGCCGCGGGTCACTCCCCTCCGGGTTCCCCAGGCACGTACTCGAGGATATCCCCGGGCTGACACTCCAGGGTCCGACAGATAGCCTCCAGCGTCGAGAACCGGACCGCCCGGGCGCGGTTGTTCTTGAGTATCGACAGGTTGGGCAGGGTTATCCCGACACCCTCTGCTAGCTCCGTCATGGACATGCCGCGCTCAACCAGCATCCTGTCCAGGCGCACTATTATGGGCATACAGCCACCTCATATCGTGTACTCAAGGTCCTCGCGCATCCGCGTTCCGATGCGGAACACCTCCGCTATCACCAGCACCATCAGTCCCAGCCCCAGGCTCCAGAGATCCAGGGCTGCCCCTACATCCAGGCTCACGCCTGCAACTCCCCCGAGGTCTCCCAGGTGCCCCCCGGCGATGATCTTACTCATGACGAAGCCCATCCAGAGGCTCAGAACGGTCTGCAGGCCCGCCCTCACCAGCAGGGCAGTTGCGATGAGACGCAGTCGATGGGCGTTTTCATCAGTGAATGGGTCACCTCCTCCGATGGAACGGAACAAGCCCCGCAGATGATGCAGGATGTACAGGGCAACCGCGGCGGAGACCGCACCGACCGACGGAGAATACCAGAAGGTCGCCCCCAGGTCACTCTCAGCAAGGCGGATCCGAACGGCGCCCCACTGCAGCGTAACTGCATCTGGCCCGACAACACCGATACTGGCTAGCACCGGCCATGCCACCGCGACGATCACGGCGAGGGCGATGAGGTAGCAGGCGGTGGTCAACCCGAGATTGACAACACGTATGGTGGGAACAGATCTCTCATCCAGCACTTTCCTTCCTCCTCTCCCGACCGATCACCGGCCGATGGAGTAAGAATACACCCCTGTTTATCGTTTGTCAATAAGTTCTTACCGCAAAACGTTAAACCCCTTAGCGCCTGTCCGGTCACCATCACGAGGGTCCCCTTCCCAAAACCCTCAAGCATCGACGTCCTTTGTCCGATATACACAGCAGAAACACCCATCGAAGGGGCGTGATGAATGACGGGAGGGATACAAGTGAAAGCACGCAAGGTGCGGACGGTTTGCATCGCTGCTGCCGTTCTTACCGCCACCGCCCTCGCCCTGCCGCTCCCGGCGGCCCACGGGGCCGTCGCAGCAACGCCCGGCGATCATTCCTCCAGCCTGATGGATGAGGCCGCAGCCAACGACCTGTTTTCCCCTCTGGAGCTGGAGCTACTCTCCCTGGTCAACGCCGAACGGGAGGAGGGCGAACTGGGGCCCCTGGCCCTTTGCCCCGAATTGAGCAGGGTGGCCCGACTGCATGCCGAGGAAATGATAGAGCTGGACTTCTTCGGACACCTATCGCCGGTGACAGGATCTCCGGCCAACAGGGTGCGCCGGGCGGGACTTTTATACCTGAGGGTGGGCGAGAACCTCGCCGGCAACGCCACCGTGTCCGGCGCCCATCGAATGCTGATGCTGAGTAGGGCCCACCGGGCAAACCTTCTCAATCCCGGCTACGAACACCTGGGGCTGGCGGTGGTACGGGGCGGTCGCTACGGCCTGATGATCGTACAGCTTTTCACCTCCGGCCTGTCCCGTAAAGACTGAGCCACGGGATACGGCAAGACCCCGGGGCTTCTGCCCCGGGGTCGGATCGTCCACGAAGACTTCCGTTGATCACGCGGCAAGAAGGAAAAAGAAGGCTACGGCTGACAGCTGGATCAGCACCCCGGGCACAACCCCGACCCTGCTGTGCAGAAAGGGAGCCCTGTGGGAAGGGAACCGCGCCCGCCTCATTATCCCCAGGTGAACCAGCCCGACCTCCAGGTCGGGAGCGGCCGCCCAGAAGGCTCCCCACCACGCCAGGGAATCAGCGCCCCCGATGGCGACGACCAGCAGCACCGCCGCCGCCAAATCGACGGCGGCATTGCCCACCGTGGCCCGGTAGTCCCAGTGGGGTAGAATATCCAGCACCGCATGGGAGAATAGGGCGGTCCCCGCCAGCAGGAAGGGATCCTGGATCCCGGTCGCAAGAGCCGCCCCACAGGCGGCGTGAACTGCACCCCACATTCGATGCTCACCTCAATCCGAACCGTCGATCATCCGCTGCAGCAGCTGCCTGAGCTGCCGCTCATCCTCTTCATCAAAGCGTCCCACCGCCGGGCTGTCCAGATCAAACACTCCCAGGAGCTCGCCATCCCGCAGCATCGGGATCACCAGCTCGGAACGAGAGTCTGCATCGCACGCTATGTGCCCTGCAAACTGGTGAACATCCTCCACTACCAGGCTCTCCCGCCTCTGTGCGGATATTCCGCATACTCCCTGACCGAGGGGAATTCGCGTACAGGCGGGCTTGCCCTGGAAGGGCCCCACCACCAGCTCGCCGTCCCGGTACAGGTAGAATCCCACCCAGTTCACATCCTGCATCTGGTAGAAGATGAGAGAGGCGGAATTGGCCAGGTTGGCTATCAGGTCCCTCTCCCCCTCGAGGAGCCCCCGCAGCTGCCCGTCCAGCTGCCGGTAGAACTCCTCTCTTTTTGCTACAGAGATCCTGTCGCCCCGATACATGCCCGTCACCTCCCTCCTCCGGCTGCCTCCAAGACGGGCACAGGGCCCGTCGTGCCCACACTTCTCCCCAAGGCCCTCCCCTTCCTGCTCTGACACCGGATCCCCCGGGCCTTCATGTCCCTTCAGAAGCTGCCCACAGGCAGGGTTTTCAATGCTTAGCGATGAAGATGATTCCAGTAGACGTATGTCTCGTTCGGCATCGCCCGACGACCCAGGACCAGGTCCGGGAAGGAGGCTGACCCCGTGCAGCCGGCCGGTCAGTACGACTTCAATTATGAATGCAGGGAGGGAATAGACCATTTTGCCGCTCGGTGAGTTCATCAGCCAAAGCCGAAAAGAAGCAGGTATGTCCCAGCAGGACCTGGCCCAG
>PWUB01000290.1 GCA_003563755.1 Clostridia bacterium | reverse complement strand
TGGCGAGAACCCATAAAATCTTCAACTCCCTCGCTGTCAGCTCTGCCCGTCATCGGTTCTCACCTGGTAAGTGGTCCGGCCCATGTACAGTCCCGGATACTCCAGGATGCCCCTGGGCTGGCTCCTCCTGTCGCCGACCATGCTCCGTTCAGGCCAGCACATACATACGAAAATTCTGTGAACGCTTCGGCGGGCAGCTGCTGTCAGTGCCCCTGAAAGGAACAAACCGCGAGCTGCCTGTGGGGGAAGCGCTGAACCACCATCTGGTCTGCAAGGCCGACGCGAGCAGGGCGGCACCGGCGGGATTCAGCTGGGGAGATGCCCGGCGGTGCCGCCGGTAAGACTACGTGTATTCGGCCTTTCGTTTCTCCAGGAACGCGCTGATGCCCTCGCGGGGTTGTCCGGTGGCGAAAGTACGCCCGAAGAGATGCGCCTCCAGCTCCACGGCCTCCTCGCGCCTCAAGCCAGGCATGCTGCTCATGGCTCTCTTGGCATGTGCCAGCGCCTGGGGACCATTGGCAGCCAGCTTCTTCGCCAGACTCAGGGCGCGGTCCATGAGTTGTTCGGGGGCAACCACTTCCGAGACCAGCCCCATGGACAACGCCTCCTCAGCGTCGACCTGCCTGCCGGTCATGATGAGCTCCCGCGCCCTGCCCACGCCCACGACCTCGGCAAGGCGATAGGTGCCACCGAATCCCGGGGGCAGTCCGAGGGTCACTTCTGGCTGCCCCAACACTGCGGTCTCGGACGCGAGCCTGATGTCACACGCCAGCGCTATCTCGGATCCCCCTCCGAGCGCGAACCCGTTGATGGCCGCTATGACCGGCTTCGGGAGATCTTCGATGAGGGCAAACGTTCGCTGTCCCAGAAGGGACCAGGCCCGGGCCTCCTCCTGGTTCATGCCCTTCATGGTACCTAAATCCGCACCCGCGACGAACGCCCTGTCACCAGCTCCGGTAATGACAACGACTCGAATCCGGTCATCGGCAGCCTCCTCCGTCAGGACCTCCGAAAGCCTCTCCAGCACCGGTTGACTCAGCGCGTTCAAACGCTCGGGACGATCCAGCGTGATGATACCTATGGATCCATCTGTCTGCCAACGAACTATCTCAGACACGTTTTCACCCCTCAATACTTGTAGAATCCATGCCCGGTCTTACGACCGAGGCGTCCAGCCTCCACCATTTTCACCAGCAGGGGATGGGGACGGTAACGGGGATCTCCAAAACCCTCGTGCAGAGTTCGCAGGATCGCCAGCACCACATCGAGCCCAATCAGGTCCGCAAGGGCCAGGGGACCCATTGGATGATTGGCTCCCAGCGTCATGCTCTTGTCTACGTCCTCGGCCCCCGCAACTCCCTCGTGAACACAGGCGATGGCCTCATTGATCATGGGGATGAGTATCCGGTTGATCACAAACCCGGGGTAGTCATTGGCTGAAACCGGTTCCTTGCCCATGGAGGTGACCAGGTCACGGGTGGTCTCGAAGGTGGCATCCGTGGTCTGCAGGCCGCGGATGATCTCCACCAGCTTCATGACGGGCACCGGGTTCATGAAATGAGCTCCTATCACCTGTCCCGGGCGCGATGTTGCCGCCGCCAGGTCTGTTACGGACAGAGACGACGTGTTGCTGGCCAGGATGACGTCCCCGGCACAGATCTCATCGAGACGCCCGAAGAGCTCACGCTTCGCCTTCCTGTCCTCGATGATCGCCTCTATCACGAAATCCGCCTCCTGTGCTCGCGACAGATCCGCCGTCGTCTCTATCTTCTCCAGGATGGCCTCTCTATCCCCGGACTCCATTCTCCCACGATCGACCAGTCGGCCCAGCGAACTGCTGATAGCCTCGAACCCTCCCTGTGCCAGCTCCTCAGTAAGATCGTACATGATCACGGACCTACCCGTCTGCGCTGCTACCTGTGCTATCCCGCTTCCCATCCTACCGGCTCCGGCGACGAAAATGGTCTGCATCCAGCCCACCTCCAAGGTTGTCTTGTCAAACTCTAACGACGGTTGCCTCTCCCTGGCCTCCTCCGCTGCACAGCGTGGCAACTCCCAGACCACCACCACGACGCCGCAGCTCGTATATGAGAGTCATCAGTATGCGGGCGCCGCTGGCACCGATGGGATGTCCTAAGGCCACCGCGCCCCCGTTCACGTTGACGATGTCCGGATCCCATTCCCCCAGCTTCATGCTGGTGAGAGCCACGGCAGCGAAGGCTTCGTTGACCTCAAAGATGTCCACGTCATCGAAACCCAGGCCTGCTCGCTCGAGAGCCTGGCGTGCGGACAGGTAGGGTACGGTGTGCAGGTAGGGCGGGCGCTCGGATACCTGCCCCTGGGAGACGATGGTGCCGAGAGGTTCGATCCCCAGCTCCCTGGCCCGCTCAGCCGACATCAGCATAAGAGCCCCCGCCCCATCGTTGAGACCCGGGGCGTTGCCGGCGGTTATGGTGCCATCCCTTGCGAACACCGGTCTCAGGGCGCTGAGCTTTTCGAGGGAGGTATCGGGACGAATGGATTCGTCCCTGTCCACGGTGACAGTGGAACCCCTGGAGCCGGGAGCGTCCACCGGGATCACTTCCTCGGCGAACCTGTCGGCTTCCCAGGCAGCCTCGGCCAGACGGTGCGATCTCAGAGACCACTCGTCCTGCTGCTGCCGATCCACGTCGAACTCCAGGGCCATCTCTCCCCCGTGAACTCCCATATGACAGTCACCGAAGCTGCACCACAGTCCATCGGTGATCATGGCATCGTCGACGTTACGATGTCCCATCCGATAGCCCCACCTCGCATCCCGCAGGAGATAGGGCGCCTGACTCATGCTCTCCATTCCACCGGCAAGCACCACGGATGCATCCTGCGCCCGGATCATGAGCTCACCCAGGTTGACGGCCCTCAGGCTGGACGCACACACCTTGTTTATGGTGTCAGACGGAACGGAGACCGGCAACCCTGCGCGGACTGAAGCCTGCCGAGATGGTACCTGTCCCGCTCCTGCCTGAATCACCATACCCATGAGAACGTAGTCAACATCCTCGGGATCCAGCCGGCTCCTCTGCACGGCCTCGCTGATCACCATCTGGCCCATATCCACGGCGGTCAGGCCTGACAGGCCTCCCCCGTATTTACCGAAGGGGGTTCTGACCGCACTGGTGATTACGACCTCCCCGGACAAAAGTATCAGTCTCCTTCCTCAGCCTCACGAACCGCCTTGATCTGTCGAATCATCTCGGGTATCACTTTGAAGACATCACCCACCAACCCGTAGGTGGCGATCCTGAATATGGGCGCATCGGGGTTGGAGTTGATGGCAATGATGATGTCCGATGAACGCATACCTGCCATGTGCTGCACAGAACCGGAGATGCCGCAGGCGATATACACGGTCGGGCTGACGGTTTTGCCGGTCTGGCCCACCTGATGAGCGTACGGCAGCCAGCCGGAGTCGATGACCGGCCGCGAGGCACCCACCGCACCTCCCAGCAGGCGTGCCAGATCGAAAAGCATTTCGAAGTTCTCCGGACCCCTGAGTCCGCGTCCACCCGATACGATGATGTCTGCATCCTCGATCTTGACGCCTTCTTCAGTCTCCTCGACCGCCTCCAGGAGCAGGGTCCGGATCCTGATGGCATCGCCGTCGACAGGTATCTCAACCACCTCACCGGTGCGCCGTGGATCGGGCGCATCGGCCTTGAGTATCCTGGGGCGAACCGTCGCCATCTGGGGCCGGTGATTGCGACACACGATGGTGGCCATGATATTGCCCCCAAAAGCGGGCCGCGTCTGTATGAGCATACCCGATTCATCCATGCCCAGCTCAGTGCAGTCCGCAGTGAGCCCCGTTCCCAACCGCGCCGCCAACCGGGGGGCAATGGAACGTCCCCGGGCCGTGGCTCCGAACAGGAAGACGGAGGGGGCCCTCTCCCGAACGAGGGAGGCCAGTACGCTCACCCATGCTTCATCGAGTCCCGACTCCAGCACGGGATCGTCGGCGATGAAGACTCGATGGGCTCCACCAGCAATGAGGCGCCCGACCAGTTCGCCCACGTCAGAACCGAGAAGAACAGCCGACACCTCATCCCCCGTCACCGCCGCCAGGCGCTGGGCCTCGGTGAGCAGTTCGTAGACGACGGGTGCGATCCTGCCCGCGGACTGTTCGGCGAAAACCCATATCCCCCGGTGATCTGAGAGGTCAACCTCCCCGGGGGCTTCGCCGGTGATCTCCATGGCCTCCTCGGGACACTCGGGCACACAGGCACCGCACAGATTGCAGTTCTCTCCCACCTCGATCATTCCGTCAACCAGGACGAGAGCGCCGAACGGGCAGGCAGCCACGCAGATCCCGCACCCGGTGCATCTGCCTTCGTCAATCACGAGTTCCCGCATGTGTTGACCTCCTATACGAGGCCCGCGTCACGCAGGCTGGTGACCAGGGCCCCGGCCTGCTCCCGCGGTTCGCCCTCGATCAGCTCTCCCTCGGTGATGAGCTCGGGTGTGAAGACCTTGATGACCTCGGTGGGAGAGCCATCCAATCCGATCACCTCGTCGGGCACTCC
>PWUB01000132.1 GCA_003563755.1 Clostridia bacterium | reverse complement strand
CCGATTTCTCCATCCGGGCCATGATGCTCTCCGCCGCCCGCGCGAGTCCTGCCATGTCTCCTGCCAGCTTCGGGGCGAACCTGCTCTGCTGCTCGGGGGTCATGGCCTCGATTTCACCGGCGCGGCGCTGGATCATTCGGGCCAGCAGCGAGGCACGCGCACCGGGATCCCTGGTGAGACCCAGGCGCACCCGCTCGATGAGGCGCTGCAGGAAGTACCTTGCCGATCCCGGGATCGGCACGCGGACCTCGGTGTCGGCGGCCATGACCGGGAGTGAGCCGACGGAGATCACGATGATCAGAGAAACCGCAATAGCTGTGAGCCTGTGCATGAGCATGCCCTCCCTGTTCGTGCTGGGACTCTTCCACTCAATACGCATGAGGCCGTATCCATTGGGGGGTGAAGTCGTCCGGAGGATCACCGTCCCCTCGGGACTGCCCCGGGCCGCCGGGTCGGATGTGACCCGGAGGCTCCACCTTGGGAGGTGCTACGCGGGGAGGTGCTTCACCCTGGTCAGCTGGATCGTCTTCGCTCGGGTCTGGTGCATTCGACCAGCCTGGAGGCGGTGTCCACGTGTCTACATCTCGTCCCGGGGGTACCCGGAACATCGCCCAGACCGGGGGACCGGCTTCCCGGACCAGCTGGCCCATGGGCATGTCTCGCACCGCTTCCAGGGTCATGTCGTGTTCCGTCTCCTCCACCTGCTGCCTTATGATCTCCCGGCCCAGGGTCAGCCCCGTCTCGCCGGCTCGCTGTGCGGTTTCGCTGGGCACGTTGGCTGCCGCGACAGCCCCGGGCACACCCCTCGCCTGCAGTATTTCACCCGCAACCGACCGCAGGTGAGCTGCATCGGGTACGTGGGGGGCCCCAGCCCCGTCCGCCGCCGTGACTGCTATGAGTACGAGGTTTTCCGCGTCCGGGCTGAGAAATCCGAGTTCGAGGGCTCCTGCCAGGATGCCATCCATCATTTCTTCGACGGGAATCATCCTGATCTCGATGACGGATGCCAGCCGCTCACCGTCATCGTTGAGGCCGGATACGCTTCCCACGTAGCCGTCTGCGTCAAGTGACATACGGACGGCCGGGTTGATCTCCATTTCCACGTGGGCCGTTGCCACGAAGGCCGGGGAGGGAACCAGCAGGGCCGCCAGGACGAACACGGCTATGAGGGCCGCTGCTGCCAGGTGGAGCCTGCCCCCCCGGAATGCCGGAAGGGTGATGATATCCCCTGCAGACGGCACCGGGCCCCTGGGAGTGCGGAGCCGGCGAAACTCGCCGTCATCAGTCATGACGTGCATGTGCATTTCATCCACCTTGATGACCATCGCCCTGCGTGCACGCACACTCAGTCACCCTTTCCAGTTATGTGAGGCAGTCCGGTGAAGGATCGAAGATGATGAAAGGATTCGCCCGTCATCATGACCACCAGCGCTATCAGGTACCTACGGCTGCCCTCGAGCACCTTCCTGCTCAGGCCGGTCCGTGCCACAAGCTCTGTGATCGGCAGTCTCTTCGTGCGACGCAGCCGTTCCCGGAGGTCCCGGTCGCGCGCCAGCTGCACCGCCGTGTCCCTGAGCACCTTTCGCTTCCTCCGGTGCGATGGAGAGGCCTTCTCGAGGGTGAGCAGGTCGATGCCGTACTCACCCAGCCGTTTCTCGAGCAGTTCGATCTCGGCTCTTCTTTCCCAGGCCTCTATGCCCTCCGCGAACTTCCTGTCAGCCTCCTGCACCTCGGCCGGATGATGCCCCGCATCGTATCCGTCCAGGGATGCTGCCCGTCGGTGTCCTACCTCACGCCGCCAGTGATCCACCAGGCGGCTTCTTATCAGGGTGCGGGCGAAGGGAAGAAACGATGCTCCCCTGTCCTCCTCGAAACGGTCTATGGCCTCGTTGAAGGCCATCAGCCCCACGCTGAGCTCGTCATCGGCCCAGTCGAGCCTTCTCCGGCTTAGGAGGCAGACCACCTCGTGTATGAAGGTGCGGTGTCGCCGCAGGAGCTCGTCCCGTGCCTCCGCCTTCCCATCCTGAGCTCGTCGAAGCAGATCCAGGATCTCTTGCTCCACGTGCCCTTCCTTCTCCCTTCACCGCCCCAGGACGTCGGAACCAAACGTCCTCATCTTCTCTATACGTTGGGGGGCTTTCCGTTTCGGGGTGTGAGACCCCACACAATTATCTATCGGAGTGGCGCCTGACCGCGATCACCCCCGCGGACGCACTGCGGGAGAGGGCCGGAGGTGATGTTGATGCTTTCTCCCGGAGATTACGGGGGGTCGATCTTTTCGTATCTCACCCGGTATCCATCGTATACCAACAGGAACTCGATCCAGATGCCCCGGTGCTCCAGCCGGACGTCGTCGACGAAGTGATACCACTCGTAAACGTCATCGGATTCCAGGCTCATCCGCTGAAGGCGCTCTCCGTAAAGATCCTTCACGTGAGGGGGCTGAAAATCGAGGTCAGGGATGTGAGGTGCACTCTCCCCTACCACGGGCATGAAGAAACCCACGGGGATGCTGAACATGGAAATGTCGTAACGTATTTCCAGGAGGCCGTCGGCGACGGATGCTTCCTGGATGAGATCATGGGGGTCATCCACCTTGGCCAAAAAATCCTCCCGGGTTCTCACCCTGTCCGGGCACCGGGGGAAGAGCCTCACCAGGAGCACCATGCCGTCGGCGAGGTTGGTGTCCGCCTGGATGATGAGCTCCTCCTTTTCCACCGTGAACCTGAAATCCTCCAAAAAGATGATCACGTCGCCTTCTTCGTCCGTGAGAAGCGGCTCCCGTGGTGGGGGCTCGGTGACGACCCTCTCACGGTCGCCGAACAGTGTATCCGGGCCCACGACCAGCAGGGGAATCGCCGTGGCGACCAGGAGAACCAACACCGCCAGCCGACAGGCTTTCCTGCTGGCGAAGGCCGCGGCGCCCGTCAGGCCTCCTGCTAAATACCCGATGATGGAGATGACGAGCAGGACCCCGCCCGCCATCGCGCTGACCACCAGCAGGGCCGTCAGTGCGGGCGCACCGCCGTAGTATAGGGCAGCGCTCGTGACGGCAAAGAGGGCGGTGAGGGCACCGTTGAAAGCCTTACTCCAGTAGTGGTGCCTCCACAGGAGGAGGATTCCGGCCGGCCAAAACAGGGCCAAAGCCGCCATGGTTGTGATGCTCTTTTCGTACCACGGCCTTTCGATCATCGGGTATATCCTCCCCGGGGAGGTAACTAACACTTTCATGGTATGCCATGCCGGGGCGAGCAGGCAATCTGCAAAGACGCAAGGAACGCCGATCTTCCCCCTCCGCCATTCGGGATCCCGGCACGAGTGTGTATGGGACACCTCCGGCCTGCTGAGCTGGCGGCAGCGCAAGAGACCGGTGTTCCCGGGTGCAGTATCACCCAGGGCGAATGCCCGGGGCAAAAACCAGGAACACCGGTCGAGGACCCTCGTGTGCGTGTCAGATGTACGGGTCGTGACTAGCTGACTGCGAGGTTATTGGAGATCTGAACGATACCGTCCACTCTGTTGCAGGCCTGCTGTATCTGCTCCACCAACTCCGGAGTATCCACCGTGCCGTTGATCGTCACTATGCCGTTGGTCACGTCGATCTCCAGGCTCTCCTCAGGCAGATCATTGATCCTCAGTTCGGTTATGACCTTTGCCTTGAGTGCACCATCATCGATCACGGCTGTAAACCTCCCTTTGAGGATTCACCATAAACATAGCAACTGGCCCGGTGAGGGTCAAGGCCCGAGGCAAATAATCCCTGCCAGAACATGGGCCTCGGAGCCGGCCTGCACGCGCGGGGGAGTCGGTCACTATCCACAGCATGGTCGGGCCCCCCGGCGGTGGCACCATGCCGCCGTCGACTGCTCCCCGGGGAAAACACGTTCGCCTGAAAGTAACCTTATTGTCACATTCGGCGGGATGTTCACCCCTTTGCCCCGTGATATGCTTCTCTGGTCGCCGTTGGAGAGACGGTGTGCTTTTTCTTGCGGCCGGACCCTGGTTACAAGTGCCGGGGCCAGATTCCCGATGGAAAGATGGGTGACAACGATGGGTGCGCTGACTGTTCGTGCCGACTCACGGGTGGATGTAACGACCGGATCGATACCGGGGTCGCTCGTGAGGCTCTCGTGGCCGATTTTGGCCAGCAATGTCGCGGTGATCATGTACCAGATGAGCAACACGCTGTGGCTGGGACGCCTAGGTTCCGATGCCGTGGCGGTCCTCTCGGTGGCCTTTCCCGTGCTCGGATTCCTGTGGGCCGTGGGGGACGGCATCGTCATGGGAGGTTCGGCCCTGGCCGCCAGGTACACCGGATCGGGGGAGGCCGAGTCTGTGAACAGGGTGGCAGCCCACGTAGCGGCCCTGGTCTTTCTGTACTACGTTCTCATTGGCCTGGCGGTTCTTCCCCTCATGGGTCGGCTGCTTGCTCTCATCGGGACTCCGGCGCAGATCATGGACGACGTGTTGGGTTTCATCAGGATACTGGTGCTCGTGATGCCCCTCACGGAGCTGTTCTACGTTTACACCAGCATGCTCCAGGGCACCGGCGATACGGT
>PWUB01000115.1 GCA_003563755.1 Clostridia bacterium | reverse complement strand
GGCACGGTAAGTATCAGCGACGTGCTCTATATCGCTCAATACCTGGCGGGCACAAGGGAGGCCGGCATGGGAGCGGGTGAAGTCCACCCGGTGAACGCGGCTTCTGTGCAGTGGGATGGGGGCTGCGACACCATAAAGATTTCCGACGCCCTGTATATCGCCCAGTATCTGGCCGGAATCAGGGGGCCGGACTACGAACGGGTGGATAACTGATGGCGTTTGGAGGATGCTGATACAGGTCTTATGGCTGTAGGAGCTTCCAAGCAGTGAACCAGGGTCGGTGCAGGGGGTTGAGGACGCCCTGGCTAGCCCTGGCGCCGGCCCTGGTGCTGCTGACGGTGATGGCTCTGTCCCCGGCGGTTGCTGCCGATGGAGTCAGTGTCACCACCGGTAGTACGGAGGTGGATGTCGGGGAGACGGCGGACATACCGGTGCAGGTGATGGGCTTCGTCGACTCGGCCGGGATGGGAGGCTATGACTTCGAGGTGAGTTTCACACCCGGGGTCATCGAGGTGCTCGATGTCCGGGGTGGCGATCCTCCCTTTGACAGAGTAATGGCTTACCATGTCAACAACGACGAAGGCTGGGTGAGGTTCAACGCGGTGCAGGGGACAGAGGTTCCCGGCCCAACTGGTGATTTCATTGTCGCCTATCTGAAGGTAAAGGGCACCGGTGAACCCGGGGCCAGCACGGACCTAGCGCTGACCATACGTGGATTCATAGACACCGAGGGGGACCCTGTGACGGCAGCGTTGGGGAACGGTGAGGTGACGGTTGCCGCAGCACCCCCGCTCAATGGAGACGAAGACGCCGCGCGGGGGGACAGGTTGCGTGTCCTGGCACCGTGGATTGCCCTTGGCGTGGCGGTCATCGCCGCGGTTGCCATATTTGCCAGGCGCCGAAGGGCATAGATCCAAACACTGCATAGACCAGCAGACCGTAGGGGCGGAGTGAATCTCCGCCCCTACGGTCATGGACGCTGGTTCAGGCCAGGCCTCCCGCTTAGCCGCCAGAGTCGGTGCAGGAGGCTGAGGATGCCCTCGCTATCTTTGACACCGGCCCTGGTGCTGCTGCCGGCGCTGGAGACACGTGGATCTATCGACACTGAGGCGCTCATCGCCTGTGTGCGGCGCCAACCTGCCTGTTCCCCCTGCCTCAATGCTGGCTCGTTTCCGCGGCAAGCCAGAAGCACGGTGATCATGGAGATCACAGCCAGGATGGGGATGGTCGGACTGCAGGTGCAGGTGCCGGGTTTCAGGCGTAGCCGGTGAAGGGCACCCTGATATCTCATCTAACTCGATCATAGCAGCAGGTTGATTCGGCCCGCTACTGGCCGGGTCTCGCCCAACTCTTCTCTGAAGCGGCTTTAGGGTGAACGTGCATTTAGTCCTTCGCCAGGTGATATCGGCGTGTCCAGGGAGGGGTATTGACACACGCTATCACGGAGTGGTATTGTGTATAGAGCATAGTCATACGTGGGGCACGGAGTCATCATATGATATTGGGCCCACGTGCCGGTTCGGGCACTCGAGTTGGCCTGACCTGGGTGTTGGGAGGGTTGACATGAGCGAGAAGGGATACGTTGAGTTGGGATAGGCCTGGAGATGGCCCGAAAGGAGGTGACAGGTATCGAGTGAGGAAGAGACGAAGGGGAAGGAGCCAAGGAATCATCCAGGAAGAGGAGGAGTATGACAATGAGAAGTAGGATGACCGAACCCGGGAGGTGGATGCTGGCAGTGGTGTTGGTCGGCAGCCTGCTGGCCATGTTCGCCGGCGCGCTGCCGGTGGTGGCGGACGACCCGCCCGATCCTGTGCGGACTCTGCCGGCCACGGTGGCGCCAGGAGAGGAGTTTGAGGTGACCGTGACCTTCACTGCGCCGTGTGGCGAGTATACGGCTGAGTTCGAGGACACGGCGCCAGCGGGTTGGATCGTCAGCGTTGACGCGACCTGGTGTACGCCTGAGCCGGAGGAGGCCGTGATTGAGGGCCCGACCGTATACTATTCCTGGTCTACCCCGCAGAGTGATGGTACCCCATACACAGCAGTGTACAAGGTCGAGGTGCCGGTCGATGCCGAGCCGGGCGAGTACGGGTTCTCCGGTGCTTTTCTTGGCCACTGCGACGGACAGGAGGAGCCTCAACCCATCGGTGGCGATGCCACGGTAACCGTCAGCGCGAACGGCAACGGCGATAGCGGCCAGGTGGACCTCAGGGCCTACACTCCCCCCGAAACCGGATCCATTGAACTGATCAAGCTGTTCGATCCCGGCGAAGCTGAATACCCTGAGGACCAGATCGAGGTGCGGGTAACCGGCCCGAACGAATTCGAGGAGACGTATACTCTTACGCGGGACGATGGGTGGGAGAAGATCATCGATGGTCTGGCCCTGGGCACGTACTCGGTGCAGGAGGTTGATCCTGCTCCGCCCTGGATACCCTCCTACGACCCCGAGAGCCGTCAGCTTACGGTAGTTTCGGGTGATGAACCGGGAGCAGATGCGATCATGACCATCACCAACATCTACAGTGTCATCGGCATCAGCGTAGCGCCCGAAGAGATAGAATTCGGCGAGATCAATGCGGGCGTCACCAAGACGGTCGATCCGATCACGGTGACCAATACCGGGACCCTGAACATAGACGTCGATGCTGAGCTTACAGCCGACACGGCGTACAATGATGACGGACACCTGCTGTACACGAAGGCTCTGAGGCTCGCAGGTCTGCCCAGTGACAAGGCCGACGCCCCGACCGAGTTCGGCTCATGGACGGCGACAGACCTCGGGCTGGTCAATGTGGCTCCCACTGACTCACCAGAAGTGACTACGGCTCTGATTTGCCCGGCCGAGATGCATCCGGACACGGAGTACACCGGCACACTCGTCTTCTGGGCTGTGGAATCAGATGGCTAGAGCTTTGAATCGATGCAGGACGGAGTTGGAAAGAGCCGTCTTGCACCCGGCAAAGGAGGGGCATAAGTGAAGAAGGTAATCGCCCTGGCGGTGGCCGTGGTCCTGCTCGGCCTGTATGCCGTCCCTATGACGGCACAGTCGCTACAACTTAGCCCGGCTTCGGTTGAGGTGGACGTCCCTACCGATGGCAGCGTCGACGTGGAATTCTTCGTCTTCGACTTCAGCGGCGAGCTCGAGATAGACCTCGAGAACATACCGCTGACTGTGGAGCCGGAGAAGATCTCGGTCAATGCCACCGCCGGGGGCACGAAGGTGGTACTGACGCTTTATGGCGACGATGCTCTCGGCTCTGAGACATACGAAGGCTATATCCGGTTCCTGGCCAGGGGCAGCGGCATGGTGGCCCTGGGGATAAAGGTCAGGGCCACCGTCAACCACGTAGCGGAAGAAGCGGTTTTTCCTGTAATACCCCTGGTGATCGGGAGCACGGCCGCTGCAGCTGTAGCATTAGCGATCGTACTGAGAAGGCGGAGACTCCGGCAGCCGTCGGTTTGAGCCTGGCTCTCGAACCGGCTGCTAATCGGCGGGGTGATCGTGAACGGGTTGCCGGTCCTGCTCTTCGTCAGGAGGAGGAAGAAGAGAGGAGAGTGACGGAGAGAGCGCAACCGGGCGCTCATTCGAGGGTGATATTGTCTATGAGCCTGGTCCTGCCTATCCAGACGGCCAGCGAGGCCAGCGCGGGGCGGTCGATGACGCTCAGTTCCTCCAGTGTCTCCCTATCGGCGATGCTGACGTAGTCGATCCGGGCCAGGGGTTCCTCTTCGATGAGCCGGGTCATGCGGTGGCGGATCTCACCGGCATCGGTCTCGCCTGTGTCGCGCAGTTCGCGGGCCAGCGTGAGGGCCCTGAACAACACCGTGGCAGCGAGGCGTTCGCTGGGACTGAGACGGACGTTGCGGCTGCTCATGGCCAGTCCGTCGGTCTCCCTGATGGTAGGAACCGCTATGATCTCGACGTCCATGTTGAGGTCGTCGACCATGCGCCTGATCACCAGAACCTGCTGGGCGTCCTTCCCTCCGAAGTATGCCCGGGACGGCCGGACGATGTTGAAGAGCCCGGCCACGATGGTGGCCACCCCTCTGAAGTGGCCGGGGCGGGACGCTCCCTCGAGCCGCCCGGCTATGCCCTCGACCTCGATCCAGGTGCTGAACCCCGGGGGATACATCTCGGAATCGGAGGGGACGAAAACGATGTCCGTCTTCTCCTCCCGCAGTAGCTCAAGGTCACGGTCAAGGTCGCGCGGATAGCGGGCCAGGTCCTCGCTCTGGCCGAACTGAGACGGGTTGACGTAGATGCTGACGACGACAGCCGGGTTTTCGGCCCGGGCCTGCCTGACCAGAGAGAGATGTCCCTCGTGGAGATAGCCCATGGTGGGAACGAAGCCGACGTCGCCGCTGAGGTGCTTCCTCAGTGCGGTCATTTCGGCGATCGTGCGGGCTATTTGCATCGAGATTGCTTCGCTTCGCTCGCAATGACGTCAGGGGTGCTCGCAATGACGTCAGGGGTGCTCGCATGTATGAAAACGCTGTGGTTGTCAAGATGAAGTACGTGTTATCGGATGTGTCCTCCTTTCAAGGCCGATCACCAGGTGCACTCAACTCAAGACCGTTTCATCGGATGCAT
>PWUB01000162.1 GCA_003563755.1 Clostridia bacterium | reverse complement strand
CTCCCATCCGCTCCGGCGGAGATTCCTATCTTTCTCGCCGAAGAGTCAGCGATCGGACCATGGCAGAAATACCTCTCTCGGGAAGGGTACGCAAACAGCTGGGACACAACACAGATGGATGGCCTCCCGGACCTGCTCCGCAGGGTTGGTGAATGGGCAGCGCGCGTGGATGATGATCATCTGTCCTCTGAACACCGGGTCGAGATCCTGGCCTACATCCTCGTTCTCCTGCACCTGATCGATACCGGCCCCGGAGCGGAGGAAACACTGGTCCCCGAACCCCTCGCATACGCGCGGCTTGACGCAGTGAAACGGCTGTTTGACCAGTCCACAGCGGCCATCGATTTTGAGCGGCGACAGCTTCTCGGGGCCGTACAACTTCCCGCTGAGGGAGGAGACTGGATTCCTGCGCGAGAACTCGTCTTCGGTACTGCCTGGAAGACCATAGCATCGGCCTGCAGGTCACCGGGTACGGGTGAGTCTGATGACGACGAGTCGGGTACGAGATGGGCTGATGCCATCGAGCACACGGCTCGTTTCTACCACCTGGTGGATGAGCGAGTGTTACAGGTTGCCCCGCCGCACGACCGCCGCTGGCATGCGGTCAGGCAGTTCATGGCAGCGATGGGCGGTGCAGTGTCAACGGATTGCTCCGGGGTGGACCTTTTTCGTTGGCTCCTGGTGCTCGGGGTGAACGTGGGTCCCCGTATTCGATGGATGTGGTCCGATCCCAGGCGCAACGTTGTTCCCGAGGATCTGAGATCCAGTGCCATAGCGCGGCAAGTGGCCCAGAGATGGTCCCGGGGTGAGCAGTACCGAGGGGTTACTGGTCCGCCTCATGAGATGCTGCAGCGCTTCTGCAGCCTCGTGACATCGGCGGAACACCATCCGGCCTTCACAGCCCGCCATACAAGCAAGCACTGTCACAAGCAGAAGAAACACCCCGATGAAGTGCGAGGCTACCTCACAACGTGGGCCTGGTGGCCTGATCTTGAGGATTGTGCGACGGCGTGGTCCGATGATGCCAAGGATGCCTTCTGCACTGCTGTCCAGCTGCTGCTTCCGGAACTCGAAAAGACGGTTCTGTACAGCGGGTGGACATGTACGGAGAACCATACCAGGCGGTCCTGGCAGGAGATGGTCCCATCGCTGGCAGCCGCCCAGCTGCGGGTAGCACCCATATGGCCGGCGAGAGGGGGGGATTCTCGCTACCCGGCTACAGCATTGATCGTAAGGCACGACCCAGATGCGAGCAGTCGGGGTATGAGTGCAGCAGATGCTCTGATGACCCTGGACTTGACGGGGAAACATGGGCAGCACGGCGATGTACTGGCGAATGCTCTCGGTATCGATACCCTCGACCGACTTTCACCGGTTCAGGCCCTGACCTGCCTGAGTCATCTGATGCTTCCCGATGAGGATAGCGCTGACGATGAAGGCCCGGGGATAATACGGGTGCCTTTGCCTGAAGGGGTGCCGGAAGGGGTCTGGGCGGCAGCTGTGAACCAGCTGCACGAAAGGCTGGGTCACGTGTCACCTCGACTGGCGAGCCTCGGCGACGAGGAGGTAATCGGTCGATGGCGCCGCCGCTCGCTTCGATGGGCTCACAATGGCTGCATAGCTGCCGAGATGCTACACGACGGACAAAGACGCCGGTGCGCGGTACTGCTGAGGCGAGGCCATGCTGGCGATGGGCCGGGGTTTGCCGAGGGCAGCGCGGTGATCTTCCCCGATAGGAGGCCTACGGCTGAGGACCTCCGCTACACTCGCGGGCAGTCCGGTAGCGTGAAGCCCGCACCGGCCGCGGTCAGGCGACCCCGGCGTAACACGGCTGCCTTCACCCGTTTGATGAGGATCCTGGGAGCCGAAGACGGCATGGCAGCACCACCACCTGAGCCCGTGGACACCCAACCTCTCCCCGAGGATGCCCATCGGGCCCTGGAGAACAACGTGCAGAGCAAAATCCACATGCTGGTAGGAGTGCTGACCCGTCCACCCTATAGTGTTAGTGCCGGCGGGCGCGAGGAGCGGGCTGCAAAGATGTTGAGTGCTGTTCGGAATGCAGTGTGGGTGCGGAACCTGGCCGGGGTGTCAGCCCCCGGCTCCGTCTATACCCGGGGCGGGGAACTGGCGATCGTTTGTGACCGCGATGCAGGGGAGTTGATGAGGCTAGTGTCGGAGAGACCGGCGGTTGCTGCGTCGGGTCTGGCCCAGGCGGCTGAAGCACCCACGGTGGCTTTGAGCTTCACCGGGATTTTGAGCGGGAATACGGACGAGGAACTACTTCGCCAGCTCGGGGTGGAGGGGGATCAGATCAGGGGTGAACTCCGTGCGGTAGCTCCCGAGCGTCTGCGAAGAGTGGTGCAGCGACTGTCGGATTTGCACCACCTGTTACATCGCACGTCTTCGCCTGGCGGTTGCCCGAGCGGTCCCGCATGTCCCCGCGAACCAGATCATGCTCAGCGTGTGCTGCAGGCCCTCAGACGCGGTGAGGGACAACACTTCGAGTACTGGGTCGACCGCATTCAGGAGCTCGGAGTGCCGTCCCGGCACGCCGAGGAACTGGTGCACGCTGCCGTGAGAAGCGGGGATGATCTCGACGGTGCCCGTGCGTTCACTCTCAGCCTCGTTGCTGCAGCCGAGGTGGCGATCTGGCGGGACCGGCTCTGCGAGATCCTGCGGGGGGTAATGGAGGGGGACGGCCAGCTGGCGCGGCTGCGAGACTGGCAGAACTGGCCTTCCTGTGTCCAGAGAGAGGAGACTCTCCGGTGGTTGAGCGCCCGTGACGCCGCGGAGAGCGTGACTCAACGCCTTTCCGAGGCAATGGTGGCGCCGGATGAACTCCTGCGGACTGCACGAGACAGCTGGGCGAAAACCGCTCTCCCTTGTCCGATCCAGGAGAGCGCAGACTTCATGAGAGGACTCGAGACACGTGGGCAGCATTCCGGGGTGTGGTTTCTGTTCCAGTGGGAGGGAGAGCACTGGAAGGAAGCTGCGGACCGGCTGCGCTGCGCTGTAGGCATCATGCTTGATGGTGTAAAGGATGCCCATGAAGCAGATGAGCTGGATGGATACAGCGCCCTACTAGATGCACTTCGTGATGGTAGGCTCCCTTCCGAAGAGGACTCCCCGATGTCTGTGGCGGGTGGAGGCCGTCGTGCTGTGGATCTGGAGGCACTCCGGGGACCCCTGGCAAGGGTGGATCCACCCGCTCGCCCGTGCTCCGCCGTCCTGTGTTCCATCACGTCCGGGAGGGGGAAGGGAGGCGGTGGGGGAGTAACCAGACACCAGGCGGTTCGCGGGCGCATCGGAGAGCTGTCCGTGATCAGTGATTGTTGGGACCGATTCCTTCGTCTTGATGCCCAGGAGCGTTCACACCTGCTCCAGGAGGTCAAGCGTCTGCGCACTGGTGACGAGGAGCCACCATGGTCGTCGACTTCGGGGCGTGAACGGGTTCTGGGCCTGTTAGCAACTCCCAGCGACCAGCGCCTTCTCTTGCATGTCCGGTCCGAGGATACGGATGCTGATGCCTACGTCAAGGCCTGGAAAAGGTTCATGAGCCTCCTGGATGTGTCCGGGGAATACGGGGTGGGCTTCGACGTAATAGACCCCTTCGGTGTGAGATCAGCAGGGTCAGATTCTGCAGGTCTCGACTTTCGCAGGGTCGAGGTGAAGTCCGTCAAGAGTGCTCAGACAGGACGCATCTTCCTTACTGTCAATGAATATCACCGTGCTCGACAGGCCGGGGCAGACTACGTGCTGCGGATAGTGGAGGTGCCAGAAGAAGAGGTGCGCCAGGAAGGGGTCAGGCTGGTTGCTGACATCGAGGATCCCGTGGGCCGCGGCGAGCTAGAACGGAAGATCGTGACCGATGTCCGCGGTGGGGGGTACATCCCGCTGATGGTTGACCTGAAGGATATGTCCTGATCACCCGACCGATGGATGGGGCTACCCCTGGGCTGAAGCGTTGATGGGGCCTATGCGCGTTCGAGAACGTCGGGAGAATCGTTCGCCGGCGAATTCACGCGTGTGGATATGGGGTAGCTGTGCATGAGCTCAGAATCGTAGGGTTCGAGCACGCTCTTCAAGGCGCGGTGGTCCGCATCGCGGTCCAGCCATGAGGACTCATCATCCCTCGTCAGCACCACGGGCATGCGATTGTGTATGGGCCTGATCATCTCATTGGCTGCAGTGGTGATGATGGCACAGGAGCTGATCCTTTCACCATCGGGAGATCGCCAGGTCTCCCAGATCCCCGCGAAGCAGAATACCTTGCGGTCCGTGAGCGTGATGCGGTAGGGCTGCTTTCGTGCGCCTTCTTTCTTCCATTCATAAAAGCCGTCGGCCGGGATCAGGCACCTTCGTTTCGCGAAGCTCTGCCTGAAGCTGGGCTTTTCATCCACGGTCTCCGCCCGGGCGTTGATCAGACGGGTTGATGCATTCTTCGACCAGAAAGGAATCAGGCCCCAGCGGAGTTCGCGAACGCCGAGACCCCGGTCATTGATGATCGCGGGCACTGATTGAGAGGGAGCGATGTTGTAGCGGGGCTTCATCAGGTCGGCAAGGGCGTGGTACTGAGCGATGAACTCGGGCAGGTGAAACAGGG
>PWUB01000340.1 GCA_003563755.1 Clostridia bacterium | reverse complement strand
GATGTGTACATGCAGCAGGAGGCAGGTGAACGCTACTCCGAAGAGGTCCCCCATGCCCACTTCTTCGTTCCCGTCATGGCGCTCAAAATCCTGACCCGACAGTCATCGCTGGCAGCGCAGGGAGTCGTCATACAAGGGTGCGACAACGGTTCGGTCTGGAAGAAGGACGGCTCCTGTTGGCTGCACACGGACTATTCGCCGTAGTCGGGATCTGCCCAGGAGTCAACCTCAGCGCCGTCCTCATCAAGAGCAGTCCAGTTCGTCAGTTTGATGTGGCCGTGCGGGAATCCCCGAACCGGCTTCTCACCGCGAACCGGCCCGTGAGTCTCCGTTAGTACGAGCAAAAAGCACGGGTATTCCTCAGCATCTAGACGCCACGTAAACTGACCGAGTGGAGACTTGCCCATCTCATAGACGGTGCCCAGATCCGGCCCGTAAACGAAGCGAAGCTCCAATGCATCCACGTTGGGATCGGATATGATCCCAAACCTGGTCATGGAGTATCCACCCGGGGTGTACTTTATCGTGTACTGTAGCATGCCCATCTGAACGGCCCTTTCGCGGTATTTGAGGGTGGTCAGCCCGGGTCGGTAGGGATCTACGTGGTAGTCTATCGTGCCCTTCTTTTCACCTGAGAGGTATATGCCAACGATACCTGCTTCCATCCGGTGTATTCCATCGTCCTCGTATTTGGCAAGTGCGAAGTAGCTGTCGTAGTTATCCAGCGAGGTGACCAGGTGTGAAAAGAGTATCTGGTAGTCATTCCATCCAGAGGAGGACGCCCTTTCCGAGAGGAATGCCTCGATTTCCTCGGGGGCGGGCTGCAAGTCGGGCGAGTTAGGGCCTACCAGTAACATACTGTCCTTCATCTCCTGCACGGGAACGAATAGGGGTTCATCTCCCGGCGTGTTGATGTTGTATCCGTGTCTGGTTTCGCTGCATGCAGCTGCAAGAAGCACGGATGCAATCAGAACTGCTGACAGGAAACACCGCACATGCCTCATGGTCATCCATCCCTCCTCATGCTCAACTCTGCTCGGCACACCACTTACCTTATCGTATCCAGCCTGGAGATCCTCTTGGCGGACGCGTCCAATATGCAAGCTGCCATAGATTGCCGGCGAGTTACGGTGAGTCCTGCATACAAGCAGAATTGCGTAATTTCGCGGCGACTGAGTCGGGGTTAGGGGTTAGCGGATCCTCAGTGTTCTCCATGGTGGGCCCTGGCACATGACCCCTAACATAGGCTATCGCACATTCTCGGCAACAACCTGTAACTGGGTATCATCAGCGTCGTACTCAAGCGAAAGGATTAGATGATCCCCGGCTGCCTTCCCAATAACCACCTTCACAGTGTCATCATCCTCGCTAACATAAACCATGGGCATGGTGTCACCAATTTCATAGTACCCGCCTGATGGCATTACATAACGCATCACTGCCTGATCCAGTAGGCTACCCCATTTCCTCAAGGCTATCCTTTCGTAGAGAGGGTAATAGGTGCAGTTTTGAGGTAGATCGACGGCCTGACGATATTCCTCTGCCAGCATGCGGTCCATTTCAGCCAATTCGGTTACACTCATTGTAGTCGCTGATGACCCTGATATTACCAATGTGTCATCTGTCGTACACGAATCGGGGTACCATCCGCAAAAGCATTCGTACTCACCATTGTGCCAACCGAGAATCCGCCATGTGCCATCTTGTTTAGGCAGATTGTTGCTGTGAACAATGCGGTCGGACCCGATGATTTTGTCCTGCTCAAGGTACTCCTTCTGAACATGATTTAGAGTTATGCTTGCTTCCACGTACAGAGTCATGAAGCTAGGGTCCAGGGTTGAATCGAGACAAGCAGTTCTCGCATACCAACGAACAGTATCTGTCTTTTCACTCAATGAGGTTGTGGTCCAATCCCATTGAGGCCCAAGCGTGAAATGGTCACAAGCATATACCGGCAGACTAGGAAACAGACCCACCAGCAAGACGACAGCTACCATCAAGACAGCCAAACTCCGGCCTATCACATCATTACCCCCCTTGAACCTGATAACATCAGTATATTGCATACATCGTTCGAATGTCCAGAACATGGACAGATGCTTCTTTATGCTGCCACTGGGATCTAAGCTCGCACCCTCGAACCACCTGGAGGGCCAGTTCGGGCTATGCTGGCGCATTCTCGAGAAGGTTATTCCATATGCGCCAGAGGCACCTGGTGAGGATTGATTTATGCCGGTGCTGCGTGTTGTGGTTTTTCATGATCCATGATGGTCCGAGGAGCTCGCTGAGCATCAGGTAGACACAATGGAAAGAGGCGGGGTCACCCCTGCCGTCCCCCCACGCCATAGGACATGCAGGTCTGCATCCAACGGTTCGGTGATGCCGACGCCAATCGGCGATGAATCATGTGGCTCACGATGGGATGATCACACCACCAGGTGGTCGGTCTTCATCAACACCAGGCGCACCCAACCCAATACCTCGAGATCATCCTCCGGAAGGCTGGGGGAGCAAACCCGCTCGGTGAGGAATCCCTACAGTCGGGAGGCGGCCCCGGTGAAGGCATTCATCGCCCACGCCAACGGTGGATCACTGCCGCTGCTGAAGGACTCAGAACCAGAGATGAACACCCCGTGATCCGCCATGAACCTCTGACAACCCTTCGCCAACTCCCCGAGCACACAGAAGGCACTGATCCTCGTCCCACAACAAAGCCTCATCCAGGATCCTGCGGACACCCAGCTGCTCGCAGAGAGCTTTGAGAACTGGTGCCGGACCATCGTACAGAACGGTAAGCAACGGGCCCACCCCCTCTCTTTGAGGTGAGCCTATCACAAAGAGACAATAGCTAGGTAATAACTGGCAATCCGGGAGTTGACTTATTGCCCGTCATCCGGAACAGAGGGTGCGAAAAGTGGGATACAGTAAGCTCGTGTCGACCGTATCGGCCTCGATGAGCTCACTGGTCTCGGTAGCAGCCCTGGCGTTCGGCGGAATTCTCGTGCTGGGTGGGCATACGACGCCAGGTTCAATGATGGCTGTTTACTCCTATGGGCTCAGTATGACGGGCACGATAATGGGAATAACGAAGTTCCGCTCTGCAATCCAGGGAAAGCTGGTGTCGTATTCCCGGCTGCAGAGGATAGATGATGCCTGCGACAGGCGTGCTGTACCACCCCGGGTTGACCGGTGGATGGCGATAGGCGTCCGTGGCCTGCACGTCACGGACTCTCAGGGAGATCCCGTGCTTCGGGATGCTCCGGTGAAATTCACGAATGATCAGATCCACTTTCTCGTGGGTCCCAACGGTGCCGGTAAGACAACGTTGGCCGAGGTGCTCCTGGGGATTCGTCACCCTGAAGAGGGTGAGATCCTGGCAAACGGAGAACCTATCGATGCCCATGAGACACCGCATCCACACCCAGGGACGGTTTACATCAGGCAGGACAGCACGCTGCTCAATATGAGCATCAGGGACAATCTCCGCCTGGGCCACCCGGAGGCGACATCGGAAGACATGCTGAGTTCCTGCAGGTCGGCGGGTTGCGAGGGCCCTGTTCGGAACCTGCCCTGCGGGCTCGACACCGTGGTCGGTGCTCCCGGGGAGGAGGGGACGGTCCTCAGTGCGGGCCAGGTTCAACGCCTGCTCCTGGCAAGGGCGCTGTTTGCTGATCCAGGCTTGCTGGTCATCGATGAGTCGCTTGACGCCATAGACTCCGGTGATCGCTACGACATGATGAGGTACCTGTCCCGGGCAGGTATCCTGACCATAATCATCACCCATGATGCCAGGGTGTTTGATGGGGTGGACGGGATCTCCTGCGCGCTCTGGAGGTTGGAGAGGTGTGGCGTTGGAAGGCTGCCTCTCCGCAGCAGGGCAGCCCCGTTGGCCAGTCCGCAGTTGGCAAACAACGACATGATCCCTGGGTGGTAGGCATTCACGAGGGCGAGCAATAAATGGTAGTATACACATAAGCATGGGTTAGGTGCCACTAGGGAGCGAGAGGGGTACGAATGCGACTTGGCAAGAGAGCCGGATTGCCACTTCTCATTTTGCTGACAGTACTTGTGCTGGTGGTGGCTGGCTTCTCGGCGGGTTGTGGGGGAAGTACCGTGGAAGGAAGTTTCGCGGCACTGCACCACGGGCCCGGGATGGACGACGTGCTGCTGGTCCTCGACGGCAGGATCTACTCCATCCCGATCGAGGAGGGAACGCCGCGGCCCAGGCTGCTGTACGAGTCGCCGGGATGGTATCCGATGATGACTGCCTTCATACCACTCGTCAAGCATGAAGATGATGAGATGACCCTGCACACCTTCAGGCGACAGGCAATCGGCGCCGATTCCCTCCGTCCTCTCGTGGAGATACACAGTTTCACCCGGCAGCTTCCTGACGGTGACCTAGAACACGAGATATCCTTCCCCCGGGACGGTGAGCCGCCGGAGATGATGCATGCGGCACTGGAGGTCGGTATCCCCACCACCCCCGTCATGTTCAGAAACCAGCAGTTGGCGCTCGAGCACGACGGCACCTGGTACCGACTTACTACAGATTCTGAGTTCAACCGCCGCAGTAACACCCACCGGTACACCTTCCGCATGGAAAAGATCGAAGATGATAGTG